>JAHEKK010000656.1 GCA_024638395.1 Gemmatimonadota bacterium
CGCCAAGGATGTGGCCATTCTAGCGGGATCCATGGCTGCCGAAATGGGGCTGGACGTCCAGATGGCTAAGAGAGCGGGGCTGCTTCACGACGTGGGAAAAGGACTGACCCACGAGCAGGAGGGGACCCACGTGGAGCTCGGCTACCGGCTCTGCAAGCGATTCAAGGAGCCCCCGATCGTCCTCAATTCCATCAAGGCCCACCACGACGAGGAGCCCCACACGTTCCCCGAGTCCTGGTTGGTGACGGCGGCAGACGCCATCAGCGGATCCAGACCGGGGGCACGCCGGGAGATGTTCGAGGGCTACGTGAAGCGCCTCGAGAAGCTGGAGGAGCTGGCCATGGACCATCCCGGCGTGGAGCGGTGCTTCGCCATCCAGGCGGGACGGGAGTTGCGGGTCATGGTGGAGCCTGAACGGGTGTCGGATGACGAGATGGCCCAGATCTCCACGGATGTCGCGCGGAAGATCGAGAACGAGTTGCAGTACCCGGGCCAGATCAAGGTCGTGGTGATCCGGGAGACGCGGACCGTCGATTTCGCGAGATGAGGGCTCTGCACCCGGCTGTGTCTACGGCGTGCCCAGGTCGTTGAACGTCAACCCCAGAAAGAAGGTCTGATGGCGGCAGAGATCATTTCAGGCAAAGAGATCGCGGCCCAGGTCCGGGCCGAACTGAAGGACCGCGTAGAAGAGCTGACTGCCGAGGGTTTGGTGCCCGGCCTGGCCACGGTGATCGTCGGTGAGGATCCCGCCAGTCAGTTGTACGTCGGCATGAAGGGGAGGGCGGCGAAGGAGGCCGGCATCTACTCCCGTCAGGTGACCCTGCCCGCGGACGCGAGTGAGGACGAACTTCTGGGCACCATCGAGGGCCTGAACGCCGATCCGAGAATCCACGGGATCCTCGTTCAACTTCCGGTGCCGGACCATATCGAAGAGGGGAAGGTCCTGCTGGCCATCGACCCTGAGAAGGACGTAGACGGATTTCACCCGATCAACGTCGGACGCCTATCGACCGGCGACCTGAACGTTCTGGTGCCGTGCACCCCCAAGGGCTGTATCGAGATGCTGCTGCGCACCGGCAACGACCCGGCAGGGAAGCACGCGGTCGTGGTGGGCCGGTCCAACATTGTGGGCCGCCCCATGGCGTCGCTGCTGCTGAGGAAAGCGCCGGGGGGGAATGCTACCGTCACGATTGCACACAGCCGTACCGCAGACCTGGGGGCCGTGACCCGTCAGGCGGACGTCCTGGTCGTGGCCATAGGCCGCCCCGACACCATCACCGCCGACATGGTGAAACCCGGGGCCGCCGTGATCGACGTGGGCATCAACCGGATCGACGACGCCAGCCGGGAGCGAGGATACCGGGTGGTGGGCGATGTGGACTTCGAGGGGGTCAAGGAGGTGGCCGGCGCCATCACCCCTGTGCCGGGAGGCGTGGGGCCCATGACCATCGCCATGTTGCTGTCCAACACGGTTCAGGCTGCGGAGAACCAGAGGGCAGCGAGTTCGTGAATCGCCCTCGCGGCTTTTACCGGGGCACGGCCGGGGACGGGTCGGCGTGAAGGGAGAGAACCTGGACCTCTTTGGTCAGGCGCCGCCCGCCTCGCCTGCCTCCGGGGATGATCGAGGCCGGTCCGTTCCCGAGGCCCGGGATTCGTCCCATGAGCCCGGTGATGCCGCTCCGTCCGTGCCCGAACGCGATGGCGGAATCGATGCGGATTCGGAGGCCGGGCCCACAATATGGACCGTGAGCCAGGTAAACCGTGCGGTGCGACTGCAGCTGGAGCAGCGCCTTCCCCAGCTCTGGGTCACGGGAGAGGTGGCCAACTTCTCCCAACAGCGCTCGGGCCACTGCTACTTCACCCTCAAGGACGAAGCGGCCCAGATCCGGTGTGTCATGTTCCGCCGTGAGGCGGAGCGTTTGCCCGCCCTTCCGGAAGAAGGGTCTTCGGTGACCGTTTTCGGCGGGCTTACCCTGTACGAGGCCCGGGGCAGCTACCAGTTGGTGGTCAACCGGCTGCAGCTTTCCGACGTGGAAGGGCTGTGGAAGCTGGCCTTCGAGCGGACCAGGAAGAAGCTCGATCAGGAGGGGCTCCTGGACCCGTCCCGAAAGCGCCCGCTTCCCCGGTTCCCCCGGCGCATCGGTGTGGTCACGTCACCGACCGGCGCGGCGTTGAGGGACATCATCTCGGTGACCCGTCGCCGGGCTCCGTGGCTTCGTCTGGTCATCCGGGGCACCCGGGTCCAGGGCGACGGCGCGGGCCTGGAGATTGCCGACGCCCTCCGGGTTTTGGGGGAGCGGGGCGGGGTGGAGATGATCATCCTGGCCCGTGGCGGTGGCTCCATCGAGGACCTCTGGGGCTTCAATGAGGAGGCCGTTGCCAGGGCCATTGCATCTTGCCCGGTCCCAGTCGTCTCCGGGGTTGGGCACGAGGTGGATGTCACCATCGCTGACCTCGTTGCCGACGTGCGGGCGGCCACTCCTTCGGCGGCTGCCGAGGCGGCGGCCCCGGACCGTGAAGCCGTCCTCCACCTCTTCCGGAACACGCGTCGCCGGTTGGCGCGGGGCCTGTCGGACCAGGTGGCCCGGCGGCGCTGGCGCCTCGAACGTGCCGGCGACGCTCTCTTTCGCTCCGGCCGCAACCTGGCCGAAGGACGCCGACGGAGAGTGGCGGCGATGGGAGATCGGATGGCAGCCATGACCAGGCAGCG
>JAHEKK010000657.1:0-1025 GCA_024638395.1 Gemmatimonadota bacterium
AGCCGCTCCGACTCGTCGCTGACGAAGACCCGGGCCTTCCACGAGACACTCGTGCGCAGGCGCTCGAAGGGCATCTCTGCCCGGACTTCGTCGCCCTGGACGATGGCCCAGGCGCCGCTGCCGCGATGCTCGAGCCGCGTGTCGAGATCCATTCCCAGCAGCATTCCGTCGCCGCGATTCCCGGTCGGACGCACGCGGTGGAACATGCGCTCGTTGTCGCCGGTGACCGCCGTATTGAAGATGCGGGGCACATCGGAACCCTCGCCTCCGCCCCAATACGCAACACCGCGGTTCGCGCGCCCGGTCGCCCCCATGCCTAGCCCGGTCCATGGGTTGTGGACCCACCGGGCGACGCCCGTGGCGGGATCCAGGGAGACGGCCAGGCCCATGTTGGTCGAGGCGAACAGCGATCCATCCACCATGATCGGTGTGGTCTGAAGATTGGGGTTCACCGCGGTGTCGGCCGAGTCCTCCGGGAATAGCCCGTAGTCCGCCGACTCCCAGGTCCAGGCCACCTGGAGCTGCTCTACGTTGTGAGGGCCGATCTGGTCGAGGGGAGAGTATTTCGTGCTTCCCGCGTCGCCGGCGTAGTGAGGCCATTCGGTCCCCGCGGAACCACCGGAAGATCGGACGGACTCTGAGGAACAGCCGCCGGACATGAAGGCCGCGGCCAGTAGGGCAGCGGAGAGCGCACTGGTTCCTCCCGTCATCGGGCCATGCTCCGGATCGCCGAAACGCGTCGCCTGAGATCGTCCTCGGTGTCGATGGAAAAGCTGATGGCCCGACCGACGTCCTCCCGCAGAAAGGATGCCACGGACCTCGCCTCCTCTTCGACTTGGACTCTGGTCGTTTCGCCCGGCGGTGCGAACGTAGCCCACGCCACGTCGTGCCCATCGGGGTCGTACTCCCACACCCCGACCACTTCTCCGTCCTTGACGATGGACCGGTACGCCATGTGATTGGCGGTTCCGAGGGTCTGGGCCCTGCCCCGCCCCCAAACGGGAACGGGAACGTGGTGGTGGGAC
>JAHEKK010000657.1:1035-2706 GCA_024638395.1 Gemmatimonadota bacterium
GGTCGACCAGCGGGGCCACGCCGTCCTGGTGTTGGATCAGGTTGTCTTCGAAAGGCAGAAAGGACACACCGCCTGGACCGGGCTCCGGGCAATCGGCCAGCGAGAGGTAGCCCGGCCCCAGGCCCTCGACGACGACCGGCTCTCCGTTCAGCCTCGCGGCCGCGGCCCTGGCGTCCCGCTTTCCCAGCCCCGCCCAGGACGCAAACCGGTCCACCAGGCCAACGCCGGTGCCCCGAAAGAAGACCCGGGCAAGGTGCACGTGCACCTCTGCCGGATCCCCAGGCACGGACGCACCGAACGGCGCCTCCGGGGTCGCCTGCCAGAGATACTTCTCCGTGTCCAACCGTCCCCCCTCCAACGTGCGTACCAAGCCACCCTGGAACTCCAGCTCCCGCAGGGCAGGGGGCAGCGTGGAGGAGATGCCCACCTTCTTCCCTTCGGCCCCGACGCTTCGGACGTGGCACTCCAGGGCACTGCGGAGTTGACTCGTCGAGGCCGGGCCCCGGGCGAGCGCCTCGAGAACCACCTCGCCCAAAGCCGCGAGCTCTCCGGGACGGATTCCGGCCTTCTCGTATTCCCGTTCCCGCCGGCGCCGGGACAGCAGGTCCGCGATCCGCAGGCACCAGGGGACCTCGCCACGGGTCACCAGGTAGATGCAGCCCCTGACGGAAGGCACGACCCGAAGGTCCCCCCGGGCCACCGCCTCGTCCACCTGGGCCCGCGTGAGCCCACTCACTCTGGCCCGGAGAGCCAGGTACACATCGACGCCGCCCAGTGTGCGGACGTATCCTGCCCTCTCTACCGCTTCGACGGGAGACGCAGCGCCCTCGGGAAGCCGCTGTGCGGCGAACCAACGAGCCCGGGCGTCGGTAACGGACATGGTGTTTGCGTGGGACATGTGCTGGGTCTCCGTGAACTTCATGTGGGAGAGCCCTATTCTACGGTGGACCCGACCGAGCGCCACCGGGCCGGCCGAGAACGATCGGTCCGGCGACCGTCGGTCCGGCTCCATGATATCGGGCGCCTCTACAGCACTCACCGCGAGGGACTCTCTTTGAACCGTACTCCACCTTCGATCAGGGCGCTGCTGCCCGCAGCCCTGCTCCTGGGTCTCGCGTTGGGGGCCGTAGGGTGGCTTCTTAGGCCGGCGCCTCGGGTGGATCCTCCCGCACCGGAGCCCACGGCGGAGGGTGTGTGGGTGCCGGACCTGGCGCCGTCGACAATGACAGTCCCGATCCGGTACGATCTCGTTCCGGTCATTCGGGCCCTTGAGGGTGCGGTTCCGAAATCCATCGGCGACCTGGAGGACCGGAGGCCCCTGGAGGGGAACGACCGCACCGACGTGGCCTTCGAGGTACGTCGTGCCCCGTTTCAGGCCTCCTTGATCGGAGATCGGGCCCTCATCAGCTCCGTCCTCAGCTACCGCGCCAGAGCCTGGTACGACCCACCGCTGCTGGGGGAGATACGCGGTACGTGCGGGACCGTGGCGGAACCTCTGCGCGCGGTCATCTCCCTATCCGCCCGGATCTGGCTGTCATCGGACTGGCGACTCCGAAGCGACGGCAGGGTGGATCACGTCGGCCCCTTGTCGGCCGGCGACCGGGACCGCTGCTCCATGACCGACCTGGGGATCGACGTGACCGATCGGGTCATGGACGGAGCCCGGTCCGC
>JAHEKK010000658.1 GCA_024638395.1 Gemmatimonadota bacterium
CCTTGAAGGCGGTCGCCTCGTAGGAGCGCCGGACCCGAGGGAGGACGACGGGGCCGCCGCGGGCTACTGACCCCTACCCCGGTCAGCTCCCCAACAGGGCTCTGGCCCGCTCCGACACCCGCTTCGGGTCGGGACGACCGTCTGCCTGGCGGAGAGCCTGGCCGACGAAGAAACCCAGGAGTCCCTCCTTGCCCTCCCGGTACGCCTCCACCTTGTCCGGGTTCGAGTCCATGAGGCCCGATAGGATGTCATCGATGGCGCCGTCATCATCGGCTTCGCCAAGGCCCTTTGCCGCATCCTCGAGGGTGGTGCCTTCCAGGAGGGACTCGAGCAGGCCCCGCCCCTGGTGATGGGAAAAGCGGCCGGCCTCGACGGCCGCCACGAGTCGACCAAGAGCCTGCGGAACCAGATCTTCCAGGTTGGCCCCGGATTCGTCACGGGCGCGCCCCACCTCATGGACCAGCCACTTGGCCAGCGCCCCACCATGGCCGTCCGACTCCGGCTCCCCACCTCGAAACAACGCCGCCAACTCGGCGTCTCTCGCCAGGTTGGACGCGAGGCCCTCGGGTGCACCGGCCGCGACCATGGCGTCGTATCGGTCCAGATGCTCCGGCGCCTTGAGGGAATCTCTGGGGTCGCCCCGGTCTCCGGCGACTTCCCCGGTCGAAGGAGGCGGCCGAGAGGGACTGGCGGACCTCGGGGCCTGTTCGGCCTCGCCGCTCTCGAGAGCGGGCGGCTTCCAGCCGTCGCGTAGGCCTACGACCCGGTTGAACACCACCGATCCATCGGTGGAGTCCGCGGGATCCGCAAAGAAGTACCCGGACCGCTCGAACTGGAGATGGGTCCCGGGCCGGACGGCCGCGGCGCCGGGTTCGACGACCGCCCCCCCGAGCACGCGCTCGGATTCCGGGTTCAGCACCAAACGGAAATCCTCTGCGTTCGACGGGTCCGCGACCGTGAACAGAGGCTCGTACAGCCGGACGGTCGCCGGAACCGCCTGGGCTCTGGAGACCCAGTGGATGGTGCCACCGATCTTTCTGCCGTCGGCCGTGGCTCCACCTCGTGATGCGGGGTCGTAGGTGCATTCGAGGAGGGACACGTCTCCGTTCCCGTCCTTCACCACCCGTTCGAGACGAATCACATAGGCGTGTTTCAGGCGCACCTCCCCGCCCGGAACCAGGCGGCGGTAGCCCTTGGGCGGGTCCTCCGCGAAGTCACTTCGATCGATGTAGATGTCCCGGCTGAA
Organism: Gemmatimonadota bacterium; assembly: GCA_024638395.1. GTDB lineage: Bacteria > Gemmatimonadota > Gemmatimonadetes > Longimicrobiales > Gaopeijiaceae > JAHEKK01. The sequence goes on from JAHEKK010000658.1 coordinate 1,247, forward strand.
GGGAAGGGACCGCGTGCCGGGCTTGCCCACGTCAGGCGGAAAACTGGGCGCGTCGAACACCTCCGATTCCCCCTCTTGATAGTTCGTGATCACGACGGGGACGGGATCGAGAACCGCGAAGGCTCTGGGAGCCCGGTAGTTCAGATCGTTCCTTATCGCGTAGTCCAGTTTGGCCAGATCGATGGTCGAATTGGCCTTCGCCACACCGACCATGTCGCAGAAGCTCCGGATGGCCTCCGGGGTCACGCCTCTTCGCCGGAGGCCTGCGAGCGTGGGCATTCGAGGGTCGTCCCAGCCCCGGACATGTCCCTCTTCCACCAGCGCCTTGAGCTTGCGCTTGCTGGTGATGGTGTACTCCAGGTTCAAGCGGGCGAATTCGGTCTGTTCGGGGCGGGGCTCCGGAGCGGAGGTGTTCAGCAGAAGCCAATCGTAGATTTCGCGGTTGTTTTCGAACTCCAGCGTACAGAGGGAGTGCGTGATACCCTCGATGGAGTCCGACAGGCAGTGGGCGAAGTCGTAGAGCGGATAGATCGGCCAGTCGTTGCCTCGCCGGTAGTGGTGAGCATGGCGGATGCGCACGAGAACGGGATCGCGCATCACCATGTTGGGATGGGCCATGTCGATTCTTGCCCGAAGCACGTGGGCGCCGTCTTCAAACTCTCCAGCCCGCATGCGGCGAAACAGGTCCAGGTTTTCCTCGACGCTCCGGTCTCTGAAGGGGCTGTTCCTTCCCGGCTCGGTAACGGAACCCCGGAGATCCTGAATCTCTTTTTCGGTGGAGGAGTCCACGTACGCCAGCCCCTTTTCGATGAGCTCCACCCCGTATTCGTACAGGCGCTCGAAGTAGTCCGACGCGTGATAGAGGTGAGCCCCCCAGTCGAAGCCCAGCCAATGGATATCCGCTTTGATGGCTTCGACGAAGGTCTCGTCCTCCGTCGTGGGATTGGTATCGTCGAACCGCAGATGGCAGCGGCCCCCTTCGTGCTCGGCCGCGAGCCCGAAGTTCAGGCAGATGGATTTGGCGTGGCCGATATGGAGGTAGCCGTTGGGTTCCGGAGGAAACCGGGTCACCACACGGCCGCCGTATTTTCCCGTCTCCAGGTCCCGGGAGATCATGCTCCGGATGAAGTCGGTACCGGTACGTTCCATGGTCGTGTCTTGGGGTGAGGTGCGAGGGGCAACGGCGGAATGGGGCCGAGGACCGGAGGCGCCCGTTCGCCAGACAGTCAGAAGGTAACCCGGGGAGGTTTCAATGGGGGCTCGCGTCATCTTCGTCGTCGCCTGGACGGCGGCGGCCTTGGGGCTGGCCCGGCCGGACGCCTTGGAGGCTCAAGACGTGGGGCTCGCCGCAGAGGGCCAGGCCTATCCGGCCGGTTGGACGGCGAGGGGTGGTCCGGTCCTGGCCTGGGGGGTCTGGGCGGCTGCCCTGACGGGAGGGTACAACGGAACCAACCGCAGGG
>JAHEKK010000659.1 GCA_024638395.1 Gemmatimonadota bacterium
TTCGCCGATGTACCCGCCCTGGGCCGGGCCCTGTCCGGTGAGGTGCGACCCGGTGACACAGTCCTGTTCAAGGCGTCCCGGGGGGTCCGACTGGAGTCAGCCTTCCAGTCCTGGGCCGAGGGCGACGGCGACGGGCAGAGCGGGGGAGAAGGCTGATGCTCTACCACCTGCTCCCCCAGCTTGCCGACGTCCACATCCTCTTCAACCTGTTCAACTACCTGACGTTCCGCTCGGCTGGCGCGCTCGTTACGGCATTGCTGCTGGCCCTGCTTCTCGGACGACCGACAATCGCGTGGCTGAGTCGGATGAACGTAGGACAGGTCGTCCGGGAAGAGGGCCCCCGAACGCACTTGGCCAAGGCCGGAACTCCAACCATGGGCGGCGTGCTGATCGTGGCGGCGGCGGCGGCGTCCACTCTTCTTTGGGCGGAACTCACCAACGCCTACACGTTGATCGCGTTGGGTGTGCTCGTGTGGATGGGGGCTCTGGGCTTTCTCGACGACTACCTGAAAGTGGTCCGCAAAAAGACGGCCGGTCTCGTGGCGCGGTACAAGCTGGTGGGTCAGCTTACCGCCGGGCTCGGTCTGGGCCTCTTCCTGGTGACGGTGCCGATCTCCCCCGTGGGTGCCACGGTCACGAGCGTGCCGTTCTTCGACGAGTACCAGGCCGTTTTCTGGGCGCCTGCTTATGTCGCCTTCGTGGCCTTCATCATCACGGCCAGCTCCAACTCCGTGAACCTGACCGACGGACTCGACGGGCTCGCCGCTGGGCTCACGGCCATCTCGGTTGCGACGTTCGGGGTCTTCGCCTACGTCATCGGGCGTGTCGACACGTCGGCCTACCTGGGTCTCTTCTATCTGCCCGGCGCAGGAGAGCTGGCGGTGTTTGCAGCCGGGATCACCGGCGCCGCCCTGGGCTTTCTGTGGTTCAACTGCCACCCCGCCGAGGTCTTCATGGGCGACACCGGGTCTTTGGCTCTCGGTGGAGCCATCGGGGCGTTGGCGGTCTTGCTGAAGGCGGAGTTCCTCCTCGCGATCGTGGGTGGCGTGTTCGTGATGGAAACCGTCTCGGTCATCATCCAGACCACCGTGTTCCGGTACACGAAGAACAGCGGCGGAGAGGGCCGGCGCGTATTCCGCATGGCCCCGATCCATCACCACTTCGAGAAGCTCGGTTGGGCCGAGCCGAAGGTCGTCATCCGTTTCTGGATCCTGGGGATCCTGTTCGCGATGATCGGCATCAGCACCTTGAAGCTCAGATGATCGCCTCCTCGGTAGCGCCGGGCTCCCTGCCCGGTCACGGCCGTGGGGGCGTTGCGGTTGTAGGGCTTGGAGCCAGCGGAGATGCCGCGGCCCGATTGGCCTTGAGTAAGGGAGAGCATGTCCATGTCTCGGATCACAGGACCGATGAAGCAGTTGCAGCTCGTGGAGCCGAGCTACGAAATCTCGGAGCCGAGGTCCGGCTGGGAGGACACGACCTGGAGGAGATCGCCGACGCGGAGACCGTCGTCGTCAGTCCCGGGATTCCGCCCGACTCTCCAGTGCTCAGTGGCCTCGAAAAGCGAGGAATCCGTTGGATATCGGAGCCTGAATACGCCTTTCGGTTCTACAGAAGTCCACTGATCGGAATCACCGGCACCAACGGCAAGACCACCACGGCGGCATTCTGTGCCCATCTGCTCCGGGAGGCGGGTGTGTCGGTGGCCCTTGGCGGAAACATCGGTGCCGATCTCGGGCCGCCGGCGGCCACACTGGCGATGCTGGATCCGGCCCCCGATTGGATCGTTCTGGAGCTGTCGTCTTTTCAGCTTGCGGACATCGACGCCTTGACCCTCGAGGTCGGGGTCATGACGAACCTTGGGGCCGACCACCTGGACCGGTACCCGTCCGTCGAAGCCTACCATGCCGACAAGAGAAGGCTATTCGAAGCGGGGAATGCGGAGACGGTCTGGGTGCTCAATCACGACGACCCGGCCACGATGGCCCTGGCGGAGGGCGTTCCCGGGAGACGATACCATTTTTCTCTGGAAGGCCACGTGTCGCCGGGGGCCTTCCTTTCCGGCTCGACCCTCACGGTGGATCTGGGTGGTGGATCCTACGCGGCGGCCGACGTGGCAGACCTGCGTCTCCTCGGCAGGCACAACGTGGCCAATGCTCTGGCTGCCCTCCTGGCGGCCTGCGGCACGGGCACTCCCCTGGATTTGATGCGTCCGGGCTTGTCGACCTTCGAACCACTTCCCCACAGACTCGAGCGGGTTCGCGAAGCGAATGCGGTACTCTGGGTCAACGACTCGAAGGCGACCAATGTTGCCGCGACCGCCAGTGCCCTCAGCAGCCTCGAAGGCCCCCTCGTCCTCATGCTCGGGGGGAAGGACAAGGGGGAGTCGTTTCGGGGTTTGGTCCCGGGGCTCCTCGACAGGGTGAGGGTCGTGGTCGCCTACGGTGAGGCCGGCCGGCGAATCGAGGAGGAAATCGAAGCCGACGTGGACGTGCGGCGAGTTCAGGGCTCGTTCGAGGAGGCCGTCGCAACGGCCAGGGGGCTGGTGCAGCCGGGTGATACCCTTCTCCTCTCTCCGGCCTGCTCCAGCTACGACGAGTTCACGGACTACAGGGAGCGGGGCGAGCGATTTCGCACCCTCGCGGGAGCGGCCGCATGAGCCGTCGCGCAAGAACCCGCGGCAGATCGCAGCCCACGGATCTG
>JAHEKK010000660.1:0-1555 GCA_024638395.1 Gemmatimonadota bacterium
GTCCGACCTGAGACACCCATCGGCCTCACGGGGGCGGAAAAAGTCTTTACAGGCCTCAAGAAAGACTCCAACGGCCTGGAAAAGCCCTTTGGAGCCGGATGTCGCCGAAGAGGACGGTCTTCCGGGCCCATGGCCCACAGCTTCAGTATCGGCGCGTCCACGCTCGGATCGAGCGCTGGACCTGACGGGGCCCTCGACCTTGTCTCTCCGGACGCGTACTCTCTTCAGCCCGACGGGCCACGACCCGTCATGAATACAATCCGGAAGTCCCCCGCCGTCTCCAGGGGGACGGGGGCGCCAGACGCCCGGGAGGTCCTCGTGCTCCGATTCAGAACCCGGCCCGTCTCCCCTTCGCCGCGGGGGGCCAGAGGCCCCACCGGAAGCCTGTGGATGGTTGTGGCCCTGCTCTCACTGGCCTGCGCGGGCGCCGACAGCATGCCCGGGGATTCGGCTCCGGCCAACCGGGACATCCAGGTATCCGTGACCAACGGAGCAGGCCCCGCCGACGAGGCCCTGGACGGGCGCCTCATCGTCGCCTTCTCTCAAGATACCGGCGGCGAGCCTTTGGCCTCCGTGACGTCCGGGCTCGGGGCCGTGCCCGTCTTCGGTGTCGATGCAGACGGTTGGGTCGGCAGCAGCCCGCTGGTCCTGACGGATTCGGTTTTTGGCTTTCCCGTCCGCCGCCTCGGGCAACTGCCGCCTGGAGACTACCGGGTACAGGCCATTCTGAACCGCTATGAGACGTTCACCCGGAGCGACGGCCATACGGTCAAGCTTCCGCCGGACCGGGGTGAGGGACAGCAGTGGCGCTCCAAGCCCGGGAACCTGAGGAGCGCCCCGATTCCGGTGACCATCCCGGAAGGCGGCGCGAGCCGGATCAGCCTGGAGCTGACGGAAGAAATCCCCGAGCTGCCCGACCCTGAGACCCTCGAGACCGAGTGGGTGAAGTTCATCCGGATCCGCTCGGCCCTCCTGTCCGACTTCTGGGGAACGGACATGTACCTGGGCGCCTGGGTGCTGCTGCCAAGGGGGTTCGACGAGCATCCTGACGCCCGGTATCCCCTTGCCGTCTTCCATGGCCACTTCCCCGCTACGTTCGCCAACATGCGGGTCGAGCCGCCCGACACCACCGAACCCTGCGTTTACTCCGCCCGCTTCGACCTCGACTGCTACAACCACGTGCAGCAGGAGTACCAGCACCAGCTCTATCTGGACTGGATCAGCGAAGGATTCCCCCGGCACCTCGTGATCGAGATCCAGCACCCGACGCCCTACTACGATGATTCCTACGCCGTGAATTCCGAGAACAACGGGCCCTATGGCGACGCCATCATGCGAGAGCTGATCCCGGCCATCGAGGAAGAGTTCAGGGGCATCGGAGAGGGGTGGGCCCGGGTCACCTACGGGGGGTCCACCGGCGGGTGGGAGGCCATGGCGGCCCAGGTCTTCTACCCGGACGACTTCAACGGCGCTTACGTCGCCTGTCCCGACCCCATCGACTTCCGGGCCTACACTGTGGTGAATCTCTACGAGGACCGGAACGCCTACTACCTGG
>JAHEKK010000660.1:1565-2699 GCA_024638395.1 Gemmatimonadota bacterium
ACGCGATTGGCTGGGCCACTTGAGCACGACCCTGGAAGAAGACGGCCACTGGGAGCTGGTCCTGGGTACGAAGGGCCGGTCGGGTCAGCAGTGGGACATCTGGGAGGCCGTGTACTCCCCTGTCGGGGACGACGGCTATCCGCGGCGGGTATGGGACAGGATGACGGGCGAGATCGACCGCGAAGTGGCCGCGTATTGGCGGGAGAACTACGACCTCGTGAACATCCTCCGCCGAGACTGGGCTACGCTGGGACCGAAGGTCGAAGGCAAGCTGCACATCTACGTCGGCGACATGGACAACTACTACTTGAACAACGCCGTCTATCTTGCCGAGGAGTTCCTGGAGAACACCACGGATCCCTACTACGGCGGCGTCGTGGACTACGGCGACCGGGCGGAACACTGCTGGAACGGGGACCACACCCGGGGCAACGGCTACAGTCGTCTTCGATACATCCAGATGTTCGCGCCCATGATGGTGGAGCGCATCGAGGCCAATCATCCGCCGGGTGCGGACCTGACGAGCTGGAGGTACTAGGGAAGCTCAGGCTCCCGGATGATCGCCCTGGCAAACCAGAGGAACACGAGGGAGAGGGCCGCCAGCCGAAGCGGAGACGTGAACACCGACTCCAGGGCCGGCGCCCCGTCGCATGACCCGAGGTCCGCGGCGGGCGGGCCTCAGTCTCCGGAAGAGCTCCTCCGGATCGTCACCGTTCCCTCGCCCTGCTCCACCGGCCAGACCACTGTGACGGACTCGCCCTGGGTGATGCGCTCGAACCCCCGCTCCGAGCGGGGGACGGTTACCACGGGATACCGCCACATCCGGCCCTTGGGATCGGCCGCGACATCCGCCTGCGACGCCAGAGAGACCTCCACGGTGAACAGGCTCCCTGGGGGAAAGCGACCGGAGTCCCAGCGATACCAGGCCGTCAGGCGACCGGTACGGGAGAAGGCAAGCCGCGTTTCCAGGCCCGCCCACGTCCTGGAGATGACGATCTCTTCTTCCTTCGCGGCCACCCTGGTCCGCCCGTCGCCGGTGTCGGGTTCCACGGAGGCGGCTGAGTGTTCGGACCAGTGGACCGGAGCGTCGCCGCCGGCCCACACCTCTTCGTTCAGATCGGACGACACGACGCG
>JAHEKK010000661.1 GCA_024638395.1 Gemmatimonadota bacterium
GGAGTGGCATCCCGGCGTCCAGACCCTCTCGTGCGGGAGGGCGCGAAACCCGACATCGTCGAGCTCAGGAGGAACACCGGGCCGAGATCGTGGAGGCCATATCCACGGTCTCGGCGCTCGGTTTCACCCTGCTCGCGGTTTGGCGGCCAATGGGCAGTTGGTGCGTCGCGGCGGCCAGACGGTAGGCCGAAGCCGTGACCTCGAGGGACCGGCCCTCCTCGACCCGCTCCGCCTGTACGAATTCGCGGGTCGTGCCCACATCGCCGGCCAGGACCCGCACTTCCCCGACCACCCGGTCTTCCCTAGTCGTGACCTCGAAGTCAGCGGCGTGGAGGACCGCAGCGGCGCATTCCAGGCTTCCGTCGGAGGCCGGCCCTCGCAGGGTGAGGGGCGGCGTGGAGGCGCACCCGATTGCGAAGGCCCAAGCCATCCCAGCGGCCAGAGCAGCCAAGGATCTTTGCCGACGCAGTCCGGTATCTGCATGGGCCGGGCGACGTCCGCAGGGCCCCCCGTCCGGTGTACTCATCATCTACCTCCCTCTTCCTGATCTGCTGTCGCCATGCAAGCATCCACTCACCGCGCGTGCGGTCGTTGCGAAGATCCCTACGCGGAGGTCACCCTGGAATTGCTGGTGAGAGTAGATCGAATCGTATGATCGGACGACGTTTCTTGGGTCTCTTCGGCCTCGCGGCGATGTCGGGAGCGGCGTTCGTAGTCGGGTGCGGCGGACCAGCCACGGTGGGCGCGACGGTCGGGGACACCACCCCGCGCGTAATGCAGGCCGGAGCGCCGGGCGCCGACGCCCGAGTCCTGGATGAAGCGGGCAAGGCATCCCTCGCGTCGCCGGGTTTCACCGAGGCCGACGTCGCGTTCATGCAAGGTATGATCCCCCACCATGCCCAGGCCCTCGAGATGACGGCGTTGACGGCCCCCCGAAATGCCGGCGAAGCCGTCCGTCGCATGGCCTTGAGAATGGAGATCTCCCAGAAGGACGAGATCGCGCTCATGGAGCGCTGGCTGGAAGCCCGAGGGGCTCGTGGGATGGAGGGCGGGCACATGCTCATGCCGGGGATGCTGACGCCGGAGCAGATGGCCGACCTGCGGGCGGCGGAGGGAGACGACTTCGATCGCCTCTTTCTGGAATACATGATCCAACACCACGAGGGGGCCCTGGCCATGGTGGCCTCGCTGTTCGCAACACCGGGAGCGGCCCAGGAATCGGAGGTGTTCCAATTCGCCAACGATGTGGACGTGGATCAGAGGATGGAAATCGCCCGAATGCGGGCCTTGTTGAGCGACATGAGGTGAACCGTCCGCCCAGGACATTCGAAAAGGATCGAGGGACCCTATGATTGAAGTGCCCACCACCCCCCCATGCAGAAGGCGGCCCGAGGGCCCAGAGCCGCAGGCCGTGACCAGCGCGGATGGCCCGGGAGCCTACGTGAGCAGGGCCGCGATCAGGCTGGGCCTGGCCGCGATGCTCGTCGGGCTGGTCGTTGGATCATCGGCAGCCCAGGAGGGGTCACCTCGGTTCTCCTGGGACCCCAACGATCCACGTGTAGGGCTCGGCGCTGGTTGGCTCGACGCCGAATCGGCCGCCTGGAACATGGACCACATTGCCAGCTTGGCCCGCCCGGAGGGCTTCTTCAATCCAGAAACGCCCGGCGACCGGCGTTTCAACAACACGGACCTGGCCTTCCGTGGTGACCTCCTGTTCCAGGGCAACTACAACGGCTTTCAGGTCTACGACATCTCCGACCCGGCCTCGCCGGACCTTAGGCTGTCCGTCGTCTGCCCCGGCGGGCAAGGCGACGTCTCGGTCTACGGCAACCTCGTCTTCATGTCCGCCCAGGAGACGCGGGGTCGATTGGACTGCGGATTTGAGGGTGTCGCCGATTCCGTCAGTACGGAGCGCCTACGCGGTATCCGGATCTTCGACCTCGGAGATCTGGACAATCCGCGCCAGGTGGCGGCCATCCAGACGTGCAGGGGATCGCATACTCACACCCTGGTGAACGATCCGGCGGATCCGGCACACGTCTACGTCTACAACTCGGGAACGAGCTCCGTTCGTCCCTCCAGCGAACTTCCGGGGTGCTCCGGCCTGGATCCCGACGAGGACCCCAACACCTCGCTCTTCAGGATCGAGGTGATCAAGGTGCCTCTCGCCTCACCCGAAGACGCGGAGGTCGTGAACATGCCTCGTCTCTTCGCGGATCCGGAAACCGGTGAGATCGCGGGTCTCTGGGAGGGGGGCGACCACGGGCCCGGAACCCAGTCCACGCGTCGCACGCATCAGTGCCATGATATCACGGCCTATCCCGCCCTCGGCCTCGCAGCGGGCGCCTGTTCCGGGAACGGTATCCTCATCGACATCCGTGAGCCGGCGAACCCAAAGCGCATCGAGGAGGTTCTGGACCCCAACTTCGCCTACTGGCACTCGGCTACGTTCAGCAACGATGGCGGCACGGTGCTCTTTACGGACGAGTGGGGTGGGGGGGCCGCCCCGCGATGCCGGGCTTCGGATCCGCCGACCTGGGGCGCCAACGCCATCTTCCGCCGAGAGGGTGACGGCATGGAATTGGCCGGGTACTACAAGTTGCCCGTGCCGCAGACCGACACGGAGAACTGCGTCGCCCACAACGGCTCGCTCGTGCCGGTGCCGGGGCGTGACATCATGGTCCAGGCCTGGTACCA
>JAHEKK010000065.1 GCA_024638395.1 Gemmatimonadota bacterium
GTCGCCAAGCCTCCCCGCCACCTTGCGGGCCTCAACGTTCCACCCACCGACCCTCGACATCCTAGACAATCTCGGCGTGGTTGAACCGCTGCTAAGAGACGGCCTCATCCGCGGGCCCCTGGCCGCCCTCGTACAGAACCGGGACGGCCGTGAGCTACCGGTCGATGTCACGATGGCTCCCTTCGACAACCAGCTCGGCCAGACCGCGGGGGGGGTGGTCTTCCTCCAGGACCGGTCCCATCTGAGGACCCTGGAGGCTCAGCTCAGACAGGCTCAGAAGCTCGAGGCCGTGGGCCAGCTCGCCGGTGGCATCGCCCACGACTTCAACAACCTCCTGACCATCGTCCAGACCAACACCGAGCTCCTGGGAGACCAATTGGCCGACCCCCGGCACGAGGCCCAGCGAGCGGTCATCGAGGAGCACCTGTCGGACATCGGAGACGCCGTGGCAAGAGGGTCCGATCTCGTCCGGAGACTGATGGCCTTCGGACGGAATGAGCCGGGGCGTATCCGATCCCTGGACCTGGGGGAGCTCGTATCCGGATACGCGCGCACACTGCAGCGCATCCTCCCCGACAGCGTAAGGGTCGAGGTGACCGTCGGAGCGGCAGTGCCCCCCGTTCGCGTCGACCCCGGGGCGGTCCAGCAGGTCGTCCTGAACCTGGCTACCAACGCCAGAGACGCCATGCCGAGCGGCGGAGTCCTCCGTCTGGCCGTCAGCTCTGAGCGCGACCCCGACGGCTCCCCGACCGGCGTTCGACTATCCGTCGCCGACACGGGGACCGGTATCGAGCCCGATGTACTGGGCCACGTGTTCGAGCCCTTCTTCACGACCAAGGCTCCGGAGCGCGGGACCGGCCTGGGCCTTTCGATGGTCCGAGAGCTCGTCCGCCAGATGGACGGATCGATCGAGGCCACATCCGTTCCCGGCGACGGTACCGAATTCACCATCCGCCTGCCGGCCACGAGCGCATCCGGCGACCCGGTTTCCGACGTCGAGAAGGCTACGGGCCGACCGGTCAGGGGGGGAGCCGGCACGATTCTCGTCGTGGAGGACGACGCGTCGGTGAGAAAGGTCATTCGCCGCGCCTTGGCCGCGGCGGGCTACGAGGTCATCGTCACGGCCGACGGCGAACAGGCCCTCGAGGCCTTCAACCGCCACCCCGAAGCCGTGGACCTCGTCGTATCGGACCTCATCATGCCCAACATGGACGGGGCCAGCCTCCACAGGGCCCTCCAGGGACGAGAAGGCCCTCCGGTCCCGTTTCTGTTCATTTCGGGGTACGGCGACCGCGATCCGCGGATGGAGGACCTGATGGCGCGGGGGGTTCCCATCCTCCACAAACCCTGGAGCGTGGCCGCTCTGTGTGAAGCGGTCCAAGACGCCCTGGTTGCTCCATCTGACTCGAAAGGGGTCGATTCTGGGTCGTTTCGAAATCCCTGACCCCTGGCGCATCACGCAGGTAAACATATATTCCCTTGTCTGATAAGCAGTTATGTGCCGCGGCCTACCCCTTGTCGCCCCGTGGCACAGGTTCTGCTCCTTCAGAGAGCGCCAAACTGTTCGTAGGGTGACGCAGAACATCAAGAACAGGTCAATAGGTCCGGACCCGTGGCAGAAGGGCGAGGGGCGGACCAGAACCCAGGAGGAATACCGAATGTTGAAGGAGCACAAGCTGTTCCGGGCATTCAGCACCCCCCTCGTACTCGCCTTCTCGGTGATGCTGGTCGCCTGCGGCCACGTGAAGCGGGATGAGTTCAGCGCTGAGATGGCCGCCATCCGCGGCGAGATCGCTGAAGGCGACGAGGGTGTGGAGCGACGCCTCGGCACCCGTGTGGACGCGCTCGAAAACGAGCTCACGACCTTCCGCGCCGAAGTTGAGACTGCTCTGCAGGACCTCGAGCAGAACTTCGACATGCAGATGGAGCGGTTCCAGACCGCGCTTCGGTTCAACGCCCCCGTCTTCTTTGCCTTCGACGAGTCGTCGATCCGGGCTGAGGATGAAGGCAGCCTGAACCAGTTCGCCGGCGTGGTCTCCGAGTTCTTCCCCACGGCGCTGGTCACGGTCGAGGGGTTCACGGACCAGATCGGGTCCCGTGACTACAACTTGAAGCTGGGGCAGGAGCGGGCAGACGCGGTGAAGGCCTATCTGGTCGATGCCGGACTCGCCCCTGAGCGGCTCCGCTCCGTGAGTTACGGTGAGGACACGCGCCGATTGATCGTTCATGGCGCCGTGGATCGCGAATCTGCCCTCGACAACCGCCGGGTGGTGCTGGTCATCGACCACACCGACGCCACGGCTGGTGCTCAGCAGGTGATTTCGGGTCGTAGCAACGAGATCGGCAATAACTAGCAGCAGCTGATCTGAAGAACATCCCATCCGACCAGCCCCCCGGTCGGTGGGTGGGACCCCCCGGTGGCGCCGCCTAGCCGCCGGGGGGTTTTCCGTCGGTCCCCTACCGGGAGGCTACGGCCTCCAGCTTACCGGATCCTTTGGGGGACACCCTGCGGGAAGATCCCTTGGTTCAGGGAACCCTGGCGCCGGCCTCAGAAGCGGATCCTCTCACCTCTCCGTAGAACCTGCCCCGGCCGGGCGCCGGTGACCCCTCCCGCCTCCGTGTAGACCACAACCCCACCGACCCACACCCGCTCTATGCCGACGGACGTCTCGTGGGGGGAGTCCGGCGTCGCCCGGTCCGCCACTTCGGACGGGTCGAACAGGACCAGGTCGGCAGGCGCCCCCGGTAGGATTGCCCCGCGACCCGTCAGGCCAACCTGCGTGGCGGCCTTCAGCGTCATCTTGTGGACCGCTTCCTCGAGGGAAAGCACGCCCTCGTCACGGACGTAGCGGCCGAGAACCCGCGGGTAGGTTCCGTAGCCGCGGGGATGGGCACCGTCGAGGGCACCATCGGACGACACCACGGTGTGCTCCCACGCGAGCAGCCGGGCGATGTCCCCACTGGACATGCTCGTCGCCACGATGCTCTCGCCCCCGCTCCCCGTCTCTCGTGCATGGGCCTGGGATTCGGCGATCAGGGCCAGATACGCCGTGACGGGGTCCGTCTCCCTCTCGGCGGCGATCTCAGCCAGGGTCATCCCCTCCAGCGCCGGATCGGCGTCGAACCGCCCAATGAGCATGCCTTCCGGCGAGACCAACTCTTCCAGGGCGAACCGCGCGGCGTCTCGGTCGGCGAAGTCCCGGTCGGGAAACAGGACCGTCATCGTGGACTGCCAGTACTCATAGGGGTAGACGTCGGCAGTCACCTCGACACCTCGGGCCCGTGCCTCGTCCAGGCGTCGCAGGAACTCGTCCGCCCTCCCCCACAAGCCCCGCATCGCAAGCTTCATGTGGGAGATCTGAACGGGTATCCCGGCCGCCTCGCCGATCCCGATGGCTTCATCCAACGCGGCCCCGAGGTCCCGGTCCTCGCTCCTGATGTGGGAGATGTAGCGCCCTCCTTCCGCCGCCGCGACCCGGGCAAGGGCCACCACTTCCTCCGTGGTCGAGTAGATGCCGGGGTCGTACTCCAACCCGCTCGATAGTCCGAGGGCTCCCGACCGCATTTCCTCCTCGAGCAAGGCGGCCATGGCTCCGGTTTCCGCGTCCGTGGCGGGCCGGCGGAAGTCGTCCCCCATGACTTCGCGCCTCAGGCTTCCGTGGCCCACGTAGGACGCTACGTGGACGGCGGGCGGGTGCGCGGACACCGAGTCGTAGAAGTCCGCGAGCGGGAACCGGGATCCGCCGTCCTGCCCCACAACGATGGTCGTGATGCCCTGGCTGACGGCGGCGAGGGCATCCGGGGCTTCAAGGAGCCCGCCATCGTGGTGACTGTGGGAATCGATGAAGCCGGGCGCAAGCACACGGCCCTCGGCCGGCACCACGGCCTCGCCGGCCTCGGGCGTCAGGTCACCGATCTCCACGATACGACCCCCCACTACCCTCACGGAGGCGGACCGGCCGGGAGCGCCGGTCCCGTCGACCAGGGTGGCCCCCACCACCAGGAACGAAGGCCCCGCTTCGGCCGAGGATTCCTCAGCGGCGTCCGGGGGAGCGGCGCACGAGGCCACGAGTAGGCCACCGATCAACCACAGTCCGCCCCTCATCTTCTACTCGGGGGGGGTCGGGACCGCATCGTACATCTCCTCCGCGACGTCGTCGGCATCCCTCATCGTGGACAGGTCCAGATCGAAGGTCGGAGCTTCCCTGGGTTGCAGCTTGGCAAGGAACTCACGCATCTCCCGCCGACTCAATCCGACTTCGGACATGGCGTCTTCGTTCATGGACGCGCCGTCCCTCGCCTTCACGGTGTCTCCGTCAACTTCCACGAGACGAGCCAGGGCCTCGATCTCCCCTCGGGACAGCTTGTCGCCCATGACCTGGTAGTCGAGCCAGGCCTCGAAGCTCAGGGGAGCCACCCGCTTCACCATTCCAGCCATGACCCGACCGTACTCCTGGATCTCCCACTGGGCATGAGGGTCCACCCGAAGCGTCAGGAAGTGAAGGAGATTGTGCAGATCGATCTTCCAATACCACTGCGTGTAGGTGGACAGGGGAAGGTCGATTCTGGCGATCTCACGGGCCACGTTCTCCTCGACCATCCAGGCATACCCGTCCGCCGCCTCCTTCCGGATCGCTTCCCACCTGCGAACCGCCTCTTCGTACACCTGGGGCGATGCGGTACCCAGGGCCCGACCCTGGTTGTTCACGTCGCTCTGTAGTCCGAAATGGGACTGTTCCGGCTTGTGGAAGAGCAACGGCATCAGGCTGTAGCGCGCGCTGTATTCATTGACGGACGCCGTCCTATGCCGAACCCACTGGCGCGCCACGAACATGGGCATGGCGCAGTGGAACTTGAACTCCACCATCTCCGAGGGCGTGGTGTGGAGGTGCCTCCGGAGGTATCGGACCAACCCGCGTGTCTGGGAGACCTTCCGCGTCCCGTAGCCGTACGACACCCGGGCAGCCCGCTCCACCGAATCGTCCGTTCCCATGTAGTCGACCAGGGCGACGAACCCGTGATCGAGAACCGGAAAATATCCTCCCAGAATCTCCTCGGCGGCAGGAACGGTGGGGCGTTTCGTGTCCATGTCGGATCACTTTGTGACAGGCGTCGGGGGGTTGGGTGCATGAAGCTATCCGCCCAACCCGAGGGATCAAGCCGGATTCCCCGAGCGGCCGGTATCACGGAGGGGCCGGGCACGATCGATGCGTCGGTATGCGTGTCGCGCGACCCATGGAAACCCACGCCCAGCCAGGCCGGCCACCGGGCGTTGGGCAAGAGGGGCCCCGACGGAGCTAACGCCCCGGCGATCCGCCCTGTCTCCATGACGTCGTGACATCAACCCGTGGCGACCCCACCGCCCGCCACACGAAAGGCGAAGGACATGAAGCGTATCCCCATCAAAGCAGTCTCAGTTGCCCTTCTCGGCCTGGCCGTCCTGGCCGGGTGCGACGACGATTCACCCGCAGCGCCCCTCACCGAGGCCGAGGCCGTCGTCTTGGCCGATCAAGCCATGAGCGATGCGGACCAGGACGTCGGCCATGCCCGGGCTCCGGGGATTCCCGGACTTCGCTTCCCCCGCCGCATCTTCCAGATCGGGTCAGGAGACACGCCCGATTGTCCCCGGGAAGCGTCGGGAACCTACGTCTGCACACACGAGGGATTCGGCGGACTCCAAGGGAGCACCCGAATCACGTTCTTCGACGAATCCGGAGCTGTGCAGGACGCCTACGACGAATCACTCACGGCCTCGGTGCAGATCCAATCCGAGATGGAAGGGACGTTCGACCGTGGCCGCTTTTCCGGGTCGATGAGCAGAACCCGCGATCTGACGGTATCGGGCCTCGCCGGCGAGGAGACCGTACGTATCTGGAGCGGTACGACCCACGGGTCCTCGACCCGAACCCACACCGGGGGCGAGCTGGCGGGTGAGGAGATATCGACGACCTCGACCTCCACCATCGAGGACCTCTCGCTACCCCTCCCCGAGAATGAGACCGGGCCCTGGCCTCTGTCCGGCCACATCACGACCGAGATGAGCGCCACTGGGGGACGCCACGAAGGAGAGCACACGGTGGCCATCACCTTCGACGGCACCCAGTTCGCCACCCTCACCGTGGACGGAGTGGAGATGACCGTTGACCTGGCCGCCCGCCTGGGCGGGGGGCATCACGGGATGGGGCACGGCAAGGGCGGCGGCGGAAGCTGAACCCTCCCCGGACCCCAGGGGCCGGCCCGGACCGACGGGCTGGCCCTTCGAGCCCAGGGCGTCGGATCTGGTGCGGGCTCCCGGGGCGCACCCCGGGCTCTTCGTCCCTGCCCGGTGTCGACCTACCGGCGAACCCTCGTGAGGTCTCTGAGGAGGGCCCGAACCTCCTCCGCGCGATCGGCCTCATCCAGTCTGGACCACAGAAGGGCCACCGTCTCCGCATCTACCAGTCCCGGAGGACTACCCCCGAAACCGGGGGTGGTCTGGCCCTGGTCCTCCCGAAACGCGTCGACGGCCATCACGATTTCGTCGTCGTATAGATCCCATCCGTCACCCTGCGCCAGCTCCGTCTCCGTGGTGCGATAGTAGCCGAGAGCGTGGAGGATGACCTTCACATGCCAGACGTCGTTTCCCTGGGGTTGGGCCAAGGTGCGGAAGCCCAGAGTACCGGACACCGTATCGTAGATTCTGCGAAGCTCCCCAACGGGAGTGGGATGCTCACAGACGTTGATGTGAGCCGTTTGGCCGTCGGCCCTGCGGGACATACCCTCCCGGGGATCGGCCACAACGACGGCCGCGGATTGAAGTCGTCCTTTTCGGGCATCCCCACCCACGGCCTGCCCCGCCGCCAGGGCCTCGATCAACCGGTCGGCAAGGTGCCGGCCCGACCCTTCGGAGGCCTCGAAGCTGAGCGCCACGGCCTCGATCACCTCAGGGCCCACGAGGAGGTTGCCCTGGGTCGCGTAATTGGGCCCCGAGCGGTGACCTGCCCACGGGTTTGTACCGTCTCCGGTATGCTGCGCTGACGTCCCGTCCAGGGCGACTACGCCCACCTGCCGCCGTGGGAGAAGTTCGTCACCGGCCGTCGCGCGAGACAACGCCTCCTCGGGCGTCAGGCCCTCTTCCAGGAGGTCCAGCAGCTCGTCTCCGTACGCCGTCCTCGTGGACGCCTGAGTCGCCACCGCGCCGACGCCGGCACGGACCCAAGGGACACCGTTCCCGACACAGGGTACGCGCGTCGTGACGGCCACGCCCGATTCGCCCGTCTCCGGGTCCACGGCGGCGATGGAGAAGGTGTGAAAGACCAGGTCTTCACTCCAGGCGGCGGGCTCCTGTGCGCCAAGAAGCTCCGCGGTGAGCGCGGTGGCACACCCGAGGAGGGCGCACAGGCCAAGGCGAAGGGTTCCTCGGGCAGGCATGAGGGCTCCAGGGTCAGGGGGCGATCCAGAAGGTGTGAGCAGCCGGCCACCGCCACGGGCGGCCCATGCTCCGTCGCGGCAGAATAGATGTTCCGAACCGCATAGTCACCCGACGGCTCCCGACACCGAGTCCGGTGGGTAACAAACCCACGACGAACGCCCGATCCTTTAGCCCGTGGGGCATTCAAGGACGCCGGGTTCACGGGCGTTCGGTTTTTCGCGTTCCATCTGGCCTGGCAGACGCAAACGGTGACCATGTCGGCAACGAAAGCTCCGAACCCCGTTCGGGACTTCCTGGGCGAGTTCGCCCTGGCGGTACACCGCTATCTGATCTACCCGTCCGACCACCCCCTCCTCGACGAGAACGCCCACAAGGTCGTGGAGGTGCTGGGCCCCGTCCTGTCTCAGGGCGAAAACATCGATCTGGTTATCGCCGGGGGCCGCGTCGTCATTGCCGACAGAGCGGACGAGGACGGGCCCGGACATCAGGAGCTGGCCACCAAGCTGCGGGACCTGGGGATCGGAGCCATCCGCATCTCCCCGTCCTCCGACGTCGAAGACGTACAGGCTCTTCTGTCCTTTCTATGCGACAGGTCCAAGGCCGGAGAAGCCACCCTCGACCCCGGCACCGAAGTACCGGGGACCACCGCGATCGAAGTACGGCCCATCAGTTTCGCCGGGCTCGAGATCTCCTGGGACGAGGAGGAGCGCGGCGCCGGGCAACTGGTGCAGCTGTGGGTCGCCCTCGACAGCGCCGTCACTGGCCGGGGGACGACGGGGAGCTTTCCATCCTCGGCATCCCCCGGGCAAGGAGGCGCCGCGACGCAGGAGGACCGCGAGAGCGAGGTCCGCGTCGTTGAGCGCATCGCCAATGGTCTCAGGGCTTCGGTGGAGTCGCCGGCAGGCTCGGCCCTCGCGGTAGGCTACCTCAGGCAACTGTTGAGCGCCGTGGGGGGAGCCTCCAACATGAACACCCAGGTATCCTTGGTGCGGCGACGTCTGGCAGGCCTGATTGGCGCCCTGGATCCGGACACGATTCGGGAGCTCGCATCCGCCACCGGGGCAACGACCGACCAGGCGTCGTTCGTGTCGGACATAAGCCTTCTGGGAGACGAGGCGGTCGCGCGGGTGTTGAAAGCCGTCGCGAACCCTACCGCGCGCTCCCTCACCGATTCGCTGGCACGCCTCTTCGGAAAGATGGCAAGCCAGGGAACGGACGCAGCAGGCAACCTCCGAGCCGAAACACAACGTGCCCTTCGCCGGTCCCTGCTGGAGCTCATGAAGGAGTGGGCGCTGGAAGACCCGAACCCCGCGGAGTACGGCGCCGCCCTGGACCGGATATCGCAAAGCCTCCAAGACCTGGGAGCAGAGTGGACCCTTGGAGAGGGCAACGAGCCCGAACGCCTGCTGCAGATGAGCATCGAGCTCTCCACCTTCGGCCCCGTCGTGGAGCGCGCCGCGGAATACCTGCTCTTCAACACCGCGGGCGGCCTCACCACCCTCGTACAGCTCATCGAGGGCGAGGATCCAGCCAATCCAGCGGTCCGTGAGATCGCCCATCTCCTGGAAGATCCGGATCGCATCCTGTCTCTCGCGGACGCAGAAGACGTCGAGGAAGAGACGCTCCGGTCCGTCGTGGAGCGAATGGGCTCGGATGCCATTCCGCCCCTACTGGAGGTACTGTCCCGGGCCGAGTCGCGGGCGCTGCGCAGGAAGGTCTTCGATACCCTGGTCTCCCTGGGAGCCGAGGCCGCGGAAGCCGGGCTCAGGAAGCTGCCCGATGGTCGCTGGTATGTGACACGGAACCTGCTGTCTCTGGCCAGAAAAGCTGGATATCACTTTCCGTGGTTCGATCCGGACCCGTATCTCGACGCGCCTGAGGCCACGATCCGGAGAGAAGCCTACCGCCTGGCCTACCTAGATCCAAAGCGGCGAACCCAGGCCCTCGCGGATGCCATCGACGATGACGAGGACCGGATCGTCTTCGAGGCCCTGGCTGAGCTCGAAGACGGAGTGCCTTCTCGGATCGCCCGAGCCTTGAGTCCCTGGGCCACCGATGCATCCAGGTCCGACAAGAAACGCATCGGCGCCATCAAAGCCCTCGGAAACAGCCGCGCGCCGGTGGTCCTGACCGCCCTCATTTCCGCCGCCTCCTACAAGACCCGCTTCCTGCGGCGGAGGAAGGTCCGTAAACCCGACGGCATCGTCTCTGCCGCACTGCAGGTACTGGCGGACCAGTGGAACCGGAATCCGGACGCTCAGATTGTTCTGGCCTTGGCCTCGAAGGCCGGCATCGACATCGGTGACCAGGAGCAGGAGGCCCGGCCGTGATGGGCATGGAGCACGTCGCACGAGCGTTCCTGACGCATATGACCAAGGCCCTATCGGCCCTCGGTCTCTACGAGATGGATCACCCCCAGAGGGAAAGGGCGATCGATGCCCTCTTCCTGGCCTTTGCGGACCTCCAGAGCGTTTCCGCTACACCGGAGTTCACGTTCCTCGATGGCGAAGTCGCTCTGGACGGGTACACCCTCCCGTCGCTGCGCGGTTGGGAATGGGGCCGCCGGCTGGAGGGGATCGGAATGGAACGCCTGGCTCTGGAGGCCAGCGCGTCCCGCGAAGACCTGGTGGCGTTCCTTCAGTTCACCACGCAGCGGCTGAACGGCGTGGCCTCAGAGGCCCGGTTGCCGGACACGATCCACTTCGGACCGGTTCGTGCCGTGCAGGATGACCTGACGGACGCACATCTCGAATCACACGGATCCGCTGCCGTCGCTCCGGGAAGCGAGTTCTCACTGGACGCCGAAGTGGGCCTTCTGGATGAAGCCTTCCAGCGGGCTGGTGATGAAGGCAGGATCCACATCGCGGAGGTCACGGCCGTCGTGGAGTCCCTCGTCGCCGCCATGGCCACGTCCCAGGACGCCTTGCTTCCTCTGATCCGGCTCAAGGACCATGACCAGTACACGGCGACACACTCCATCAATGTGGCGGTACTGTCGATGGCACTGGCCGAGCACGTCGGATTGGCCGCGGAGGACGTGCGTCTCGTTGGGATCGGAGGCGTCCTGCACGACATCGGTAAGACCCGCATACCCAAGGAAGTCCTGACCAAGCCCGGTCGGCTGACGGACGAAGAGTTCACTACGATCAAGACTCACCCGGAGGAGGGGGCCAAGCTCATCATGGAGTCGGACCGGTCGCTGGAGCTCGCGGCCATCATGGCGTACGAGCACCACATCCG
>JAHEKK010000662.1:0-1541 GCA_024638395.1 Gemmatimonadota bacterium
CGCGGCGTGACCCCGACTCCTGGCACCACCCTCCTCCGCCCGCCTTCCTGTCCGATGGAGACACCCCCGGAACGCCCCCCGAGCACCCTAAGAGCTACGGCCATCAGCTAGACCAAGGCGGCGCGGTGGGGCCCGGGCGTCACCAGCGGTCGCCCGACAGCGCCGCGCCTCATCGCCGTGAACCCACCCGGCCGGGAGCGAAGCGACCCAGCCCCCAAGGCCCACCGCGCTCCCAGTTGCGTCTGTGTGTTCCGGGGGTGTCTCCAGCGGACCGTTGGCGGCGCGGCGTGACCCCGACTCCTGGCACCACCCTCCTCCGCCCGCCTTCCTGTCCGATGGAGACACCCCCGGAACGCCCTCGAGCACCCTAGAAGCGCAACCGAAATACGGTGCGCTCCCCCGGCCGCGACGTCGCGCTGATTGATCCACCGTGCACCCGCATGATTTCCCGCGACAGGCTCAGCCCAATGCCGGACCCGTCCTTCTTCGTGGTGAAGAAGGGCACAAAGATCTTGTCGATTGCCTCCTCGACGATGCCGTGTCCATTGTCCACCACGCGGATGACCGCATGGGAGCGGGGGTCGATGAAGGCCTCCAACCGGATCTCGGGATCCTCAACCCCTGAGACGGCCTGCATGGCGTTCTTGAGCAGGTTTATCAGGACCTGCTCCACCTGTTGCCGATCCGCCGTTAACTGGAGGTTGGAGGGTTCGATGGACCGAACCAGGTGAATGCCGCCGGAGGTCAGGTCGGGCCGGATGAGGGACTCGAGTTCTCCGAACAGGTCTTCGACCGGAAAAATCTGGAAATCGGGCGCGGGCACCCGGGCCAGGCGTCGGTAGTCGTTCACAAAGGACAGGAGAGACTTGCTGCGCCGCGCAATGGTCTGCACAGCGCCGTGAACGTCCTCCAGATTCTCCTCAGACTGATCGCCGTCGTCCAGAAGCGATGATGCCGTGGAGGCCAGGGAGGAAATGGGGGCCACCGAGTTCATGATCTCGTGGGTCAACACACGGGTCAGCTTTCGCCACGCCTCGACCTCCATTTCGTCCAGTTCCCCCTGGATGTCCTGGAGGGACACGAGCTTGAACAGCACCTCGCGGACCTTGAAGCCTGTGGCATAGACGGAGAGCTGGAGCACGTCATCTCCGTCCACGACCTTCACCAGGGTCTTTTCGCCATACTCCAGCTCAATCAGTGCCTTGACCAGATCCGGGCTGAGCTCGACCAGGTCATGTACGTTTTTCAGCAGGGGGCGGCGAAGCAGTCGCTTGGCGGCGGTGTTGATCAGATCCACGGTGCCGTCCTCCCGAAATGACAGCAGGCCAATGCCCACGTGCTGCATCACGGTTTCCAGGTACCGGTACCCCTCTTCCTTTTCAGCTCGAGCCGTCCGGAAGTCTTCCATCACGGCCCTGAACGCACCGCCCAGGTCCCTAAAGGCGCCGCCCCGACTCATCGCCCCGAAGTTCTGGGTGAAGTCCGAATAGCGAATGGACATCAGGAGCCGGGCCAGATCCCGGGCGGTGGCTTCCATGTAG
>JAHEKK010000662.1:1551-2691 GCA_024638395.1 Gemmatimonadota bacterium
CCCCGACCAGCAGCGCGCCGGCCCACGAATCCTGAAGAATCAGATAGACCAGCAACCCCAGGGAAAGCCCCAGGGTCAGGACCCGCAGAACCACCTGGACGCGAAAGCGGCGGAAGATCACAGGCCGTACTTCTCCAGCCTCCGGTACAGGGAGGCCCTTGTCAGGCCCAACTCCTCGGCGGCCTGACTGATGTTTCCACCGGCCTTCTCGAGGGCCCGCCGGATGACGGTCTTCTCGACTTCGGCAAGATCGTAGGTGTCAAACACGAATCCATCGTAATTGTCGTCCAGATCGTGCTCTCCCGTGAAGAAGAAATCCTCTGGCTGGAGCACGGCAGACTCGGTCATGATGATGGCGCGTTCAATCATGTGCTGCAGCTCACGCACGTTCCCGGGCCACCGGTACTTCTCGAGCTTGGTCAGTGCGCCTGGGCTGCACCCCCGAATGCTCCGATTGTATTTCTGGCGATACTGCTCCAGGAAGAAATCCACCAGCAGGGGGATGTCTGCGACCCGGTCGCGAAGGGGTGGCAGCCGTATCTCAACCGTATTGATCCGGTAGAGCAGGTCCTGGCGGAACGTCTTGCTGCGCACCATCTCGTAGATGGGCATGTTGGTGGCGCAGATCAAGCGGACATCGAACGGAATGGACTTGTTCGATCCAACGCGGATCACCTCCCGGCGCTGCAGTGCCGTCAGAAGCTTGGCCTGCAAGGGTGCGGAGAGGTTGCCAATCTCGTCGAGAAACAGGGACCCGCCGGAGGCCACCTCAAATCGGCCCGCACGGTTCTCACGCGCATCGGTGAACGCACCCTTGGTGTGTCCGAACAGCTCGCTTTCGAACAGGGACTCGGCGATGGCGGCCATGTCCACCGTGACAAAGACCTCCGCAGCCCGCTTGGACGAGCGATGCAGGGCTCTGGCCACCAGTTCCTTGCCGGTGCCGTTCTCACCCAGGATCAGGACGTTTGCATCGGTCTGGGCCACCTTCTCGATGGTCTCGAATACCCGCTGCATGGTCGGGGCCGCCCCACCCACGAATTCCTGGTAGGGATGGTCCAGGTCTCTGGCCAACTGTTTGCCCCGGTTCCGGAGTCGACCGAGCTCCTTCCGCGAGTCGCGCAGCCGGTTGGCAGAGGA
>JAHEKK010000663.1 GCA_024638395.1 Gemmatimonadota bacterium
GCCGGTCGGACCGCGGAAGACCATCGGACAGTTGATCTGTCCGTGGCTCATCTGGTAGATCTTCGCCGCGGAGTTGATGACCTGATCCAGCGCAAGGATGCTGAAGTTGAAGGTCATGAACTCGATGACGGGCCGAAGGCCGACCATGGCCGCACCGACACCCAGCCCCGCGAAGCCCAGTTCCGAAATGGGCGAGTCCACGACCCTCATCGGCCCGAACTCGTCCAGCAGCCCCTTGGAGACCTTGTAGGCCCCGTCGTACTCGGCCACTTCCTCGCCCATGAGGAAGACCTCCGGATCCCGCTCCATCTCCTCGCGGAGCGCCTGGTTCAGCGCCTCGCGGTAGGTGACCTCGGCCATCTAGGACCTCCCCCCGGTCGGGGCGTCGCCCCTGCCGTCGAAGAAGTACCGACCGTGCGGCCCGAGCTCCGAGTAGACGAAGTCGTACATGGCCGCCTGGGAGGGCTCGTCCGAGTTATCGGCGAAGTCGGCGGCCTCGTTGGCGATCTCGCGCATCTCTGCGTCCATCGCCTCCAGGCCTTCCTGATCCAGGAGACCCGCCTCGAACATGCGGTCCCGGAGGATCTTGATCGGATCCTCCTTCTCGACCTTCGCCTCGACCTCGTCCTTCGAGCGGTAGGTCCCGGAGACGGGGTCCGACATCGAGTGCCCCTTGAACCGGTAGCACTGCATGTCGACGAACTGGGGACCCGCGCCCTCCCGTACCTCTGCATAGAGGTCGCTGAAGAAGCGGTACGTCTCGATGATGTCCTGCCCGTTCACCGTGTGGGCGGGCACCCCGTGCGAAGCCGACTTCTCGACCATGGGGTTTCGGCTGACGCGGCTGAACGCAGTGCCCATTCCGTACGCGTTGTTCTCGACGACGAAGACCACGGGCAGCTGCCAAATGGCGGCCATGTTCATGGACTCGTGGAAGGCGCCCTGGTTCACGGCGGCATCACCCATGAAGCAGACACAGACCTGATCCAGCTCCCGGTACTTGATGGCCCAGCCCATTCCCGTGGCCAGCGCCGACTGCGCGCCGACGATCCCGTGGCCACCCATGAAGCCGACCTCGGCGTCGAAGATGTGCATGGATCCGCCGAGACCGCCGGAGCTTCCTGTGGCCTTCCCGTAGAGTTCGGCCATGACGGCCTTCGGGTCGACGCCCTTTGCGATGGCCTGCGTGTGCTCCCGGTACGCACTGATGGCGTAGTCGTCACGCCGGAGCGACATGATGCTGCCGGCCGCGCCGGCTTCCTGCCCGATGTGGAGGTGGCAGAAGCCGCCGATCTTCCCGATCGCGTAGGCCTCCTCCGCCTTCTCTTCGAACCTGCGGAAAAGAAGCATCGCCCTCATGAGCTCGCGGAGTCGGTCTCCCGACAACCCGTCGATCCCCTCGGAGGGAGCGTTCGGCTCCTTCTCCACCGTCTCGGTTTCCGCCATATCGTCTATGTCCTCAGTCGCCAGTGGTGCCGGTGTTGCCGGAACCGGGGCGTCCCATTTCGAGCTGTACCAGATTGAGTCCGGGCATGACCTCGGCCGGGGCGGGAATGTCCGCCTCCATGACCCGCTGGATCTTCCCGGGGCCGCCCGCCTCCACTTCACGGGCCTGCTCCTTCGCGTGATAGCTGGACCGAACCAGCGGCCCGCTTTCCACATGTCGGAAGCCGAACTCCTCTTCACCCACCTGCTTCCACATCGCGAACTCGTCGGGGGTTACCCAACGGGCGACTGGAATGTGCATGTTCGATGGCCGTAGATACTGACCGAGCGTCAGAATGTCGACCGAGGCTTCCCGCAGGTCCTTCATGGCCTGCCGAAGCTCGTCCTGTTCCTCGCCCATTCCCAGGATGATCCCGGTCTTGGTCAGAATGTCCGGACGCATCCGCTTGGAGGCGCCCAGGTAGGAGATGGAGCGCCAGTAGCGCCCGCCGGGCCGAACGTCGGGGTGCAGTCGGTCGACCGTCTCCAGATTGTGACCCAGGATGGCCGGCTCGGCGTCGAGTACCGTCTTCAACGCGTCCTCGTCGCCCTTGAAGTCGGGAATCAGGACCTCCACCGAGCACTCGGGGAGACGGGCGTGAATCTCACGGATCGTGTCCGCGTAGATGCCGGCACCGCCGTCCGGGAGCTCGTCGCGGTTCACCGAGGTGATCACGACGTGCTCCAGCTGCATGCGCTCGCAGGTCTCGGCCACGCGGCGGGGCTCGTCCAGATCCAGCTCGGTGGGCATACCGTGAGCCACACCGCAGTACTTGCAGGCGCGGGTGCACACGTCGCCCAGAATCATGAAGGTCGCGGTCCCCGCCTCCCAGCACTCCCCGATGTTGGGGCAGCTGGCCTCCTCGCAGACCGTGTGCAGCCCCTCGGACCGCATCATCTTCTTGAGGTGCAGGTAATTCGGGCCGCCGGGCGACCGGACCTTCAACCAGGATGGTTTGCGCGACTTCAGGGGGATGACGTCGATATCCTGATGGGCACGAATCTCGTTCGTGCCCTTGGGCTTCACGATTCCCGTATTCTTACCGGTCGGGGCGTACCCGCCCGGTCTCTTTGTCTGTTCGTTCACGGCGTCCTCCGAAGGACCCGGCCTTACAGATGGCATTTCGCGTCTCCGGCTACCCTGACGACCGGAGACAGTTCGCCCACGGCGCAGTAGAGGGAGCCTGATAGGATAGCCCTTTTCGG
>JAHEKK010000664.1 GCA_024638395.1 Gemmatimonadota bacterium
CGAGGGTACCGACCCCACCCGGATCCTTCTCCCCCTCCGCCCGGGCGTCTGGCGCATGTACGAAAGGGCGCCGGTCAGCGGTGGCCGCGGCCACGCCTCTTAATCACCCTCAGGACTCCGCCAAAGCCCTTAGTTCGTCCGTCAGGTCAGCGGCCGTATCGACGTCTCTCAGCGGTTCCAGCTCCATCACCGCGAGTCCCTCATCCTGTGCTCTCTCCCGAGTTCGGGAGAGGACCTGTGGGGTGCTCCACGTCATGCCGCGGAACAGGGCCGGAGCCGGTCGCTTGAGCCCCAGGAGGTAGTACCCCCCGTCCAGGGCCGGGCCGAGGACCAGATCCACCTCGTCGAGGGCCTGGAAGGCCCGGATGAGGATCTCCCTGTTCAGAGCGGCGATATCGGTGCCGACCACCAGGGCGGGCCCTCCATGGTCCAGGGCGGCGTGGAGCATCCGCTCCATTCGCGCACCCAGGTCTCCCGACCCCTGGTGAACGAACTCCAACCGGTGGGGCGCTGCAAGCGCTTCCAGCTCGGGGCGGCCGTCCTCCGGTGCGTAACACAGGACCACCCGGGCCCCGGTGGCCGACGCCTCCCGGACGGTCTGGTGGACCAGGTGCCGGTAGACTCTCACGGCCCCGACCTCGCCGATGGCCCGGGCCAGCCGTGTCTTGACCAGGCCCGGCCGTGGCGCCTTCGCGAACAGGAGGACGGTAGCTTCTGTCCGAGGCCCGACCTGACGCCCCCCGGTGTGCGGTGGGGGGTTCTCCGTGGGGTAGGCGGCACCCCTTGGAGTGGCGCGTCTCGGCGGGTAGGACCGGGCCAGCTTGTCCGGAGGTGTTCCCAGGAGGAACCGCGTGAGGTTCCACGCGTTCCGGGCCGCCTGGCGAAGGGGCCCGTTCGCCAGGTACCGCCGCGGGCTCGTTTCGATGGGGACCGGAAGATCCGAGAGTCTTCCGGTGCGCCGCAGCCGGCGGAGCAGGAGCACGTCTTCCATGAGCGGCTCCTCGGGGAACATGCCGACTTCCCGGAAGAGCGCTTCGGAAATGAGGAGTCCCTGATCCCCGTAGGCCAGTCCCAGCAGCCTTTGACGCCAGCGCTGTCCCGATTCGATGACCCGAAACAGCCACCCGGGGTGCCCAATGCGGAGTCCGAAGCATGCGGCTCTCTCAGGCTCACGAGTCAGGTGAGTCTGGGCCGCGTCCAGGGCAGACGGGGCAATCCGGCAGTCCGCATGGACGAACAGGATCCAGGGAGCCGTCACCACTCCGGCCCCGGCGTTCATCTGCCTGGCCCGTCCCGGGGCCGTCCAGATCACCCGGCAACCCGCCTCGCGGGCCACGCTCCGGGTTCCATCCGAAGATCCGCCGTCGGCCACGACGATCTCGAGGCCCGGATCCCAGTCCCTGAGGTCCTGCACGAGGGCCGGAAGAGCCTCGCTCTCGTCGAGGGTGGGAATGACGACCTGGAAGGCCGCCCTGCTTCGGCCGTCCGCCACGGAAACCGGGGCGTCAGGGGATATCGTTCAGGGTCCAGTCGTAGTCGAAATAGGAGACGGAGGTCCCGGAGTCCCTCAAAGCCGTCGCGGCATCGCCCTCGGCATAGTCGGCGAAGAAGGCCTTCAGGCCCTCCGGACCCCCGAAGTCCTCGCCGAACCAATCCAGGACCCTGTTGACGGTGAGCGACGCTCCATCGAGGTGGTAGTGCGCCGGATCGGCCATGAAGGCCCGGACCCGCCCGTCGAGCTGCTCGTCCAGACGGTCGCCCCGGTAGGCTTCAGTGATCAAAGGTGGACAACTCAGGGCCGCGCAGTTGATGGCGAAGTGGATTCTGGGATCCCCCAGGGGACGGATGATCTCGTGCTCGATCTGGTCCTGGGACCGGAGCGCTCCGGCCACCTGGCAGTGGGCCTCGGTGAACACGTCGGAGATCTGCCAGACCGAGTTGGCCGGCCTTCCTGCGACCGCGTTCTTCAGTCGGGCCAGGCCCCCAGCCCGTTTGATGGGGTAGTGACGCACCACGCGGTCCAGCATGCAGGCGTTGTACGCGTTGATCCAGAACGCCAGGCGCGCCTCGGTGCTCAGCGCTTCCAGTTCCGCTTCGGACACCTCGCCCAGGTCCGTCAGGTAGTCCTGGAGGACCGAATGACGGTCCCTGAGGGCGTCATAGTCCACGCCTGCCGGCTTCACCACCTCTGCGAGCACCACGGTGAAGCCCCCATGATCGATGGGCGTCGTGGCGTCTTGCGGGTCCTGAGCCAGAGCGGGTGACGGAAGCAGGGCGGCCCCGAGGACCAGCCCGGCCGTTGCCCCCGGCAGGGAGATACGGAGTCGTTTGAGGATCTGCGGCAGGAAGCTCATGAGAATGAGTAGGGCTCCGGCAAAGGCCACACGTACGAGGGCGCCTCGAGATGCCTCCTGCGAGCCTTGGAGGAGGGCGTCGGCGAAGAATGTATACACCACCGTGCCGGGGAAGATGCCCACCAGCGTGGCGATGGCATAGGTCCGCCAGCGCAGGGGCAGAAGCCCGGATCCGAAGTTGAGGGCGTTGAAGGGCACCAGGGGGATGAGGCGGAGGGTCAGGAGACCCCGGAATCCGTGGCGCCCCACGACCTCGTCGAGCTTCTCGAGCGCCGCTGAACGGGTCCCCAGCAGGCTGCGCACTCCGTCCTGTCCGAGGCCGCGCGACAACA
>JAHEKK010000665.1 GCA_024638395.1 Gemmatimonadota bacterium
GACGGGCCTCGGTGGCGTCGGGTCTTGGTGGTCGACCGATGGGCTCTAGACGTCAGGCGATATCGATCTCGCCGTCCAGGTAGATGTCCTGGATCAGGTTGAGCAGTTGGATTCCCTCGCTCATGGGGCGTTGGAACGCCTTCCGTCCGGAAATGAGGCCCATGCCTCCGGCCCGCTTGTTGATGACGGCGGTGCGGGCGGCCTGGGCGAAGTCATCGTCGCCGCTCGCGCCACCCGAGTTGATGAGACCCGCTCTGCCCATGTAGCAATTCGCCACCTGGTAGCGGGTCAGGTCGATGGGATGGGCGTCGGGCACCAGATCTCCGTAGATCCGGTCGTGGGTGCGGCCGAAGGAAATCGCGGGATAGCCGCCGTTGTTCTCCGCCTGCTTCTGCTTGATGATGTCGGCCTGGATCGTCACGCCGAGGTGGTTGGCCTGGCCGGTCAGGTCCGCGGCGGTGTGATAGTCGGTGCCGTCCTTCTTGAATCCGCTGTTCCGGAGGTAGCACCAGAGCACGGTGACCATGCCCATCTCGTGGGCCATCTGGAACGCTTCGGAGACCTCCTGGAGCTGCCGGGTCCCCTGGTCGGACCCGAAGTAGATGGTCGCCCCGACGGCCGTCGCCCCCATATCGAAGGCCTGCTGGACGCTCCCGAACATTACCTGGTCGTACTGGTTCGGATAGGTGATCATCTCGTTGTGATTGAGCTTCACGAGGAAGGGAATCTTGTGGGCGTACTTGCGGGCGCAGGAGCCCAGGCCTCCGAGAGTGGAGGCGACGGCGTTGCATCCGCCCTCGATGGCCAGCTCGACGATCTTCACCGGATCGAAGTACGCCGGGTTCGGCGCGAACGAGGCGCCGGCCGAGTGCTCGATGCCCTGGTCCACGGGGAGGATGGACACGTACCCCGTCCCGGCCAACCGCCCCGTGTTCAGGATCTGCTGCAGGCTGCGCATGACCTGAGGCGTCCGGTCGGACTGGGAGAACACCCGGTCGACGAAGTCGGGCCCGGGAAGGTAGAGGGCGTCTTTGGAGAATCCCCGTGCCTCGTAGGAAAGCAGGTCTCCAGCCTCGGAGCCGAGGAGTTCTTCGATCTTGCCGACAGCGGCCGTGCTCATGGGTCACCTTTGAGGGGTTGAAAATGGACCAGGCCCGGGACGGGCGCGCGGCCCGAAAAAGTGCTCATCAGTCGTCGATCCCGGGGCCGCCCCGGATCGTCCGGAGATGTGGCGCAACAGGGCCTCGCAGGCGCCTCGCGCCCCCCGGTGTCGACTGAATCCCGGTTGTCTTCCACTAGTCTATCCTTTCAAGTGCGGGGCGGAAACCGCCTGGCAGCAGGCCGATGCCCCGCCTGCGATCCGCCGCCCGTGCTTGCTCGTGGACGGGGGGACCGGTTCGATTCGGGATAGGTGGGGGCCTCGTCACCACCGCGTGGATCTTCACTCAGGGGGATACGGAATTGCGCCGTTCAATGGGTCGGTCCGTCGGACTGCTGGTGCTTTCGATGCTGGGGCTGCTTTCAGGCTGTGCAGAAGGGGGAGGGGAGGCGTCCCAAGCCCCAAGCGAGTCAAGCGAGTCCGAGACCGTGCCACCGGACTCGGACGTCTATGTGGCAGACCTGAGGGGACAGGGATCGGACCTGATCATCGGCGTATATGCCAACGTCACCGACCGTCCCGGATACGACAATCAGCCCGCGTTCACCCCGGACGGATCGGCGCTCCTGTACACGGCCGCGGACGGGGCGGGGCAGGCCGACATCATGCGAGTCGATCTCGAGACCGGAGCCGGCGTCCTCCTGACCCAGACTTTTCCGGAGAGCGAATACTCGGCCACGCCGCTCCCCGACGGTTCCGGGTTCTCGGTGATCAGGGTCGAAGCGGATTCGACCCAGCGGTTGTGGAAGTTCGATTGGGACGGAAGCCCGGTAGAACCGATCCTCCCCGATGTCGCGCCGGCCGGGTATCACGCCTGGTCGGGCATGGACCAGCTGGTCCTGTTCGTTCTCGGTGACCCCCCCACGCTCCAGTTGGCTTCTCCGGGTCCCGGGGAGGGTAGGGTGGCCGACGAGGCGATTGGCCGTTCCCTCCAGCCCATTCCGGGCACCCGTGAGGTGTCCTACGTCAGACTGTCGGAGGGGGGCGGGACGGTCATGGCCATCGATCCGGAGTCCGGCGACCGCCGCACCATTGGCCCCACCATCGGCGACGGCCAGGATCACGCGTGGACGCCCGGGGGTGTGCTCCTGATGGGCAACGGTGGGGTGGTCCACCGCTGGGACTCCGGGGCTTCTCGTTGGGTGCCTGTCGCCATGGAGCAGGCTTTCGAAGGAGAGATCTCCCGGCTTGCCGTATCGGCCGATGGGCGGCACCTCGCCTTTGTGGGGGTCCGGTGAGGCGGCGATCTTACGGCCTCGGTTGGCCTACAACGCCCGAGCGTCGGGCTGACGAAGGGGAGTAGAAAATGACGAAGCGGACTTCGGCGCTTTCCCTCTTGGCGGCCGGCCTGGCCGCCCTGCCAACCTGGGGCGGCGTTGCCGGGCAGGAGGCCGTTCGCCTCGTCGCCGTCCCTCCCGCCTTCGCCCTCGAGGTCGGGAGTGAGGCGCGGGTCGAGGTCCGGGCCCTGGCCGCCGACGGAACCGTCGTCGATACACCCGTCCGCATCGTGGGTCCCCGGGG
>JAHEKK010000666.1 GCA_024638395.1 Gemmatimonadota bacterium
TGGAGCGGCAACCCGGTTGAGCTCACGGCGACCTGGGTCGGAGGACTGGCGGTCGCCCCGCCACGTTTCGACCTGATCCCCGGCCAGCCCAGCCAAGGCCTCCGGGTCCTGGATCTGGAGCATGACGGCGACGGCTGGGCCCTGACGCTGGAGGGCACAGCTGGACGCACGTACACTCTGGAGCTGTTCGGCCCGACCCTGGTGGCCGAAACCGTCGAAGGCAGGGGCTCGGCGCGTATCGAAGGGACCGCCCTCAGCCTGGATGTCGACCGCTCCGCCGTGGGGCGTCAGACGATGATCGTGCGCCTCGTCCCCGCCGGATGACACCAGGCGACGACGGCAGCCGCCTCCACGTCGGTGCCCTGGAGGGCCGGAGATGGGCAGGGCTCGTATTCGCCAACGGGAAAGGAGGAGCCGGACTCGGTCTTCGGCTCCGGTTTCAAGCTCCGACGGGCCAGATCTGGGACTGGGAGGACTGGTATTGGGCCGTCTGTTCCGTGGGACCCCATGCCCCGGACGGATCCTACGCCCGGGTGGCCTTCGACCTCACGGACCCTCCCTCGCCGGAGAACACGCCCCAGCGCCGGGGACTGACCCTGGAGTGGGCCAGGTCGGACACGGGTCTCGTGCTGCGGGCAACCGTGGATGAGGAAGGCGTTCTGGAGGTGGTGGGAGACGCGCCCTGGGGCTGGCCGGAGCGCTGGGAGGCCACGGGTAATGGCATCTGGCGGGGGAGGATCGGGAACCATGATCTCGCATTGGCATTCGGAGAGGGGATTCGCCAGGACAGCGGTACGGAGACCGACATCCGTCGACGCCTGGTCATCGCGGCGAACGACAAGCCGGCTGCGTGTCGGCTGGCCGTGGCCTGGGAGCGGAACGCGGATGCGGACGCCCTCGCCGTCCGGGCTCGGAGGCTCCTGGCGGGAGTGGACCGGGAGCTGCAGAAGGCCGACCACTCGTGGGCTACGGACCGGCTCAGAGCCACGAACGAGTGGGACGACCTGGTGGACCGGATCTCGGATCAGATCAACTGGATGGTGCTTCTCCAGCCGGAGTCGGGCTCGCTCTACGCCCCCGCCGGACGTCGGTGGATCTTCCCCCGCCCGTCCGGCGGCCATGATCGGGAGGAGCGCCGGCCCGACGACTGGACGGCCTTCGGCTGGGACAGCTTCTTCAACGCCATCGAGCTGGGCCTCACGGCCCCGGATCTCGGCTGGCATGCCCTTCTCGCCGGTCTCCGGACCCAGTACGCCAACGGCAACGTGCCCAACTGGCGAGGGCGTTTCGGCGGAACGCCCGATCGTTCCCAACCGCCGGTGGGTGCCTTCGCGACGTTGAAGCTCCACCTGTCCCATCCCCACGCGTCCCGCATCGATGAGGCCTATCCTCATCTCCTGAAGTGGAGCGATTGGTGGGACGGCCTCCACGAGGGCAAGCCAAGGCGCCGAGGCCTCTCCCCGGGCCTGTACGCCTGGGGCTCGGATACGTCGCTCGTTCCCTCTTCCGTTCCTCCGTGGGAGGCCGGGGCTTCGGGCCACCAGCGGGCGGCCTGGGAATCTGGACAGGACGACCTTCCGCTTTGGGACGAGGCTCGGTGGGACGCGGACGAGGAGACCCTCGCCATGAGTGCCGTGGACCTTTGCAGCTACAGGGCCCTCGACCTGGAATGCCTGTCCCGCCTGGCACGGATGCTGGGAGACGAACGAACGGATCTCCGACTGCGTGAGCAGCACCGGACCCTGGCCAATGCCATGAACGAGAGACTCTGGTCCGAGGGGACCGGCGTCTACGTGGACGAGCTCCCCGGCGGTCCTTCCCCCCGAGTGGCGGCCAGCAACTTCCTGCCTCTCGTGGCGGGGGTCCCGGACGAGGCGCAGGCCCACCGAATGCTGGCGGTGCTTACCGATCCTGAAGAGTTCTGGGGCAGGTGGCTCCTCCCCAGCATCTCCAGGAAGGACGCGGCCTTCGCCGACCAGCAGTATTGGCGGGGCTCCATCTGGCCTCCCATGAACTATCTGGTCCTTCAGGGTCTCCGACGATACGGCTTCTACCAGGAGGCACGGATTCTGGCTCTGCGAGGCGCCGGCATGTTCCTCGAGGATGCCCGAAAGACCGGGATGTGCCGGGAGAACTTCGACGCCAGGTCGGGGCGGGGACACGGCCGGAGGTTCCAGAGCTGGGGACCCCTCTTTGCCCTGGGCGCCGTGGAGGAGCTGATCCGGGCCAGTCCCTGGGAGGGGACGGTGATCGGGTTCTCGCACCTCCCGCGAGCGCCCCGCGAACCCGGATCGTTGACCGGCGTCCGGCGAATCGAGCTGGACGGCCACATCTGGAGCGTGGAGCCGGACCCCGCAGGCTACCGCCTGAGGGTGGACGGGAGCGAATGGATTCGGGTTGAGTCACCACGACCCCTGACCCATGTCAGGGTTGTCGAGGGTCACCTTCGAGCACGTTGCGCACCGGGATCGACGCTCCGGCGAGGTGACGAGGCGGTCCTGCCTGATCCGGATGGCCACGTCGGGCTGCGGCTAGACGGCCCCTGACCGGTCTGCCCTGATCAGTATTCGCTCCCCTGGGTCCACACCCGACACGCGTCTGAGGACACCGGCGAGAAGCAACACGATGCCGAAGGCCACGACCAGTGTGGGTCCCGTCGCGTAGTCCCTCCAGAAAGA
>JAHEKK010000667.1 GCA_024638395.1 Gemmatimonadota bacterium
CCGGCAAACGTCTCGGCTCGTCCTCCCCGTGTCAACGGCGGCGGTGAGCGACTCCGGTACCGACAAGGGCGGTAATCGCCTGCCTTTTCCATGCGTATGCCCCCTGGACCGGCCCGTGCGCGAGGGTGCGTGGTCCCCCTCGGATGGCGTTCCGGCCGTGCCCCCTCGATCTTGCCCCCTCGATCTTGCCCTCGACGTCGCCGTCTCCGACGTTCGCCCTTCAAGCTCGAGTAAGGAGATCCAATGTGAGGCGCCCCGCAGGGGCTATCCATTCAATCGCGTATCTGCTGGTCCTGGTTGGAGCAGTGGCCACAGGGGTTCTGGGGTGGGTTCCGGCAGAAGTATTGGCCCCCCGGGTCGGCTTTCTGAGTCCCGACGGTGGCATCGAGGGACTCGCATCGTCCATCGGGCCCAGGGCCCGGGTCATCTCGCTCCTCCTGGCCGCCCTGGCGGCGTTCCTTTGGCTCCTGCGCCTGCCGCTTCGGCAGCGGCTCGAGGACGCGATGGACGATCTCGCCGGGTGGCTGGGGACCGGGATTCGCAAGGCGCGGGGCGCACTCGCCGCTGGAGACCCGGCGGCGTGGTCGCTGGTGTTGATCGTCCTGGCCGGTGCCGCCCTCAGGGGCGCCCACCTGGCGGAGCCGGTGGAGTACGACGAGGCGTGGACCGTCATCGAGTGGATCTCGCAGCCCCTCCACGTCGGCCTCACCCAGCAGCGGGAGGCCAACAACCATGTATTCCATACCCTCCTTGCGAGGCCCTTCTACCTGCTCGGCGGCTACCGGATGGCAGCGATTCGGATCCCCGTGTTCCTGGCCGGCGTCTTCCTGATCCCGATGGTCTTCCTGTTGGGACGGGCGATGGGCGGGACGGCGGTGGGATTGTGGTCGGCGGCCCTCACCGTCGGCGCCGGCCCGGTACTTCTCTACTCGGTCCGGGCCCGAGGGTATGCCTTCCTGGCTCTCGCCTTCGCCACCCTGATCGTCACCGGTTATCGGCTGTTGCGGGAGCCGAGCCCGGGGGCCTGGCTGTTGTTCGTGGTCGCTTCCGCTCTGGGCGCGTTCTCGATACCGGCCATGCTGTACCCCTTCCTCGTGGCCGTGCTCTGGATGACGGTCTCCGCCCTGGTGCGGCCGCCGCAGCGGGGACGTGTGTTCTTCGGCGAGTTGATCAGGGCGTGTGCGGCCACGGGGGTTCTGACCCTTCTCCTGTATGCGCCGTTCTTGCTGGCTTCAGGGCCGCTGGCCCTCCTCCGGCCTCCGTTCGCGGCTCCGGTTTCCACCGCGGAATTCCTCGGCCACTGGGCGTCCTTTCAGACATGGACCAGCCTGGTTGGCTTCCTGGCGGACCCGCTCCCCGCGGCCGTCGCGAGTCTCCTGGGCCTGGCTGTGGTGGTGGGAATGCTCTCCTCGATTCGAGGGAATTCACCCCTGCCTCCGGCCCTGGGGATCGTCGTGCTCCCCATTCTGGTCGGAATTCAGCACGTTCTTCCTCCGGACCGTGTCTGGACGTTTCTCTCACCCCTCCTGGTCGCTACGGCCTGCTTGGGGGGCGCATGGGTCGTGAGCTATTTGCCCACTCCGCGAATGCCGACTCGGCGGATGGCGGCCCTGGCCTCATGTCTCGGAGCCGTGGCCCTGGCCTCCATGATCCAGTGGCGTTCCGATTTCTTCCACAGGGCCCGCTATCTGTCGGGCTTCGACCGTCCCTCGGAGGTGGCCGCATGCCTGGAACGCCATTTGGGGCCCGAGGACGGGCTGCTGGTCAAAGGCGTCCTGTACTGGCCGGCCCGGTTCCTGATCGCCGCCAATGAGCTGCCGGATTCCTGGACCACCGCTCACCGGCAGGAAGATTTCTCAGGGCGCCTCTGGGCCCTTTCGGCCCATGACCCCCTCGCTGTGGCGGTGGCCGAGGAGATCAGGGACGGCCGGACCCGACCCGGGTTGATGAGCTATGTCCGCGACGTGGAGGTTTGCGGCAATGCAACACTGCACCAGATGGCGCCCACACCCGCGGCAGGCGACTGGCGGCCGGTTCCGGGTGTCACGCCCGCCCGCCCGGCCCCCGGCTAAGCCTGCAGGGGCTGGCACGCAGGCTGCAGAGCAGGGTATGCTGTGGGCTCTCGGTGGAGGCCGCGTGAGCTGCGATACTCCACTCGATCCCACGAAAGGGTGCTGCTTGAAGAAAGAGCCGGTTTGATCGAAGAGTCGTTGAGGTGATGGACGAGCCGTCGTCGGCGGTCTTGGGAAGGCGGCGGGCCGCCAAGCGTGTCCAGGGTGCCTGGCCTATGGCGCCCGGGACAGCGTTCGAGGCCAGCGCCGACCTGTCCGACGTCGTGGCTGCGGGGTCGCACGTGAGGGAGGGTCCGTTCATGCCCTATCTGCGCATGGCCCGGGTCAAGCAGTGGTCCAAGAACGTCTTCATGGTCGTCGGGGCCCTGTTGGCCTACTTCTACATCCCTTTCGGCCACGGTTGGAACACGCTGGGAGACCTGTTTGTGGCCCTACTGGGGGCCTCCCTCGTCGCTTCGTCCAACTATGTGCTCAACGAGATTCTGGACGCGCCCTTCGACCGGAAGCACCCGGTCAAGCATTCGCGGCCGGCCGCCACGGGAGCGATCGTACCGGCCCGGGCCGTGGCTCTTTGGATCGTCCTGGGGGCCGCGGGGGTGGCCCTG
>JAHEKK010000668.1 GCA_024638395.1 Gemmatimonadota bacterium
GACCTCAACCCGATCCTCCCGTCGCTGGGCCTGATGTATCTGGCCTCCTCGGCGCGGGAGGCGGGCTACGAGCCCGAGATCTATGACGCACAGGTCTACCACCACAGCTTCGAGGAGGCGGTCGAGGAGATCCTGAAGCGCG
Organism: Gemmatimonadota bacterium; assembly: GCA_024638395.1. GTDB lineage: Bacteria > Gemmatimonadota > Gemmatimonadetes > Longimicrobiales > Gaopeijiaceae > JAHEKK01. The sequence continues at coordinate 143 of JAHEKK010000668.1, forward strand.
AGACCGACCTGCTGGGGATCACCTGCTGGACCTCGAACTTCCAACGGGTGATGCACTTGTGCGATGCCCTCAAGCAGCGCACCCGCACTCCCATCGTGCTCGGAGGGCCTCACGTCACGATGCACCCGCAGGAGTGCATCGACGATGCGTCGGTGGACTACATCGTCCAGGGAGAGGGCGAGGTGACGATCGTCGAGCTGCTTGCGGCGTTGCAGCGGGGCGAGGGAGGCAACCTCGAGGACGAGCTCGAGAAGGTCGCCGGAATCGGCTTCAAGCGCGACGGCCACGGGGTTCTGAATCCCAAGCGGGAGCAGGTCCAGGACCTCGACAGCATCCCGTTCCCCGCCTGGGATCTGGTTCCGATCCACGAGTACCGCCCGGCGCCCATGTCCTACCGGACGCTGCCCTCGGTCTCCGTGCTGTGCAGCCGAGGCTGTCCGTTCTCGTGCACCTTCTGCGACTCCATCGCCATCTGGACGCGCAAGTATCGGCTGCGCTCGGTGGACAACGTCCTGCAGGAGATCTGGTGGCTCTACGAGAACTACGGGGCTACGGACATCAACTTCTGGGACGACTTGTGGGGCGTGAACAAGAAGTGGGCCCTGGAGTTCTGCCGCCGGCTGAAGGAAGAAGGCCCGCCGGGAGTGACGTGGAACTGCGAGTGTCGGGTCGACACCGTGAATCTCGAGATGCTCGAGGCGATGAAGGACGCCGGGTGCTGGAGCATCTTCTACGGAATCGAGAGCATGGATCAGGACTGCCTGGACGCGATCAACAAGAACTCCAGCGTCGAGAAGATCCACGATGCCATCCGCTGGACGAAGAAGGCCGGGATCGAGATCTACACCAACTTCATCGTCGGCCTCCCCAACGAGACGCCCGAGAAGGCACGAGCGATGCTGAAGGAGATCAAGAAGCTCGGCCTTGCCTGGGTGAAGTTCACCGTGCTCACGCCCTATCCGGGAACGCCGCTCTACGACGACATCAAGTCGGGCAAGTACGGAACGATGACGGAGGAGATGAGCCGGATGAACGGGTACGAGGCCACGTTCGTGCCCTACGGCTACAAGGACCTGGACGAAGTCAACGCCATGCACCGCTCGATGGTTCGCGGCTTCCACCTGCGGCCCGCCTACATCCTGGATCGAGCCTTGTCCATCCGGAGCCTCGAGGACATCAAGAAGTACTGGAGGGGCTTCGTCGCTCTGATGAAGGGGTGACGAGATCTCAGGGGTGCGATCCGATCTGCAGCCCGTAGGGCTCGGCGCGCGAGCCGCCGTTGCGCTGGTCTTGCTCGCTGTGGTCGCGAACGCCGGCTTCCTCCATGCCGCCTGGAGCCACTTCGACCACTGGGGCATCTGGGACTGGGATTTCTACGCCGCCCTGATGGAGGCGGGGCGCCGGAGTGTCGTCGACTTCGGCCAGCTCCCACTGTGGAACCCATGGGTCGCCGGAGGCCAGACCCTGGTGGGGCACCCGATCACCGCGGTGTTCGCCCCCGGCTTCCTCCCGATACTCGCGTTCGGCACGGTCGCGGGGCTCAAAGTCGGCCTCCTGCTCTATCTGCTAATCGCGCAGGTCGGCACCTTCCTGTTGGCCCGGCGCATCGGCCTCGCCGTGCTTCCTGCCATGTTCGCGGCCCTGGTGTTCTCGTGGGGAGGCGCCTTCGCACAGCACCTCGCCCACGGTCACCTCAACTGGATCGCGCACGCCTGGATTCCGTTCGTCCTCGTGGCGCTGCACGCGAGCGTGGACGGAATCCGTGTCGCGAGCCTCGGTGCGGGGGGGCTCTTCCTCGCCTTCTCCTGGCTCGACGGGGGGCCGTACCAGTACGTCATGGTCCCGTCCTTCGTGGGCCTCTATGCGCTCCTGCTCTCGCTCCAGTCCGGCACCTTCCGTCCCATGATCGCGCTTCCCATCATGGGTGCCTTCGGCGCCGCCGCGGCCGCGATCGAGCTGCTCCCCGTCGCGGAGATGGTCTTCGCGCATCCTCGCAAGACGGAAGCCGACATCAACTTCTACGACGCCCCCTTTCGCCCCTCGGCGCTGACCATCCTCCACCAGGCGTTCCTCTCCCGAGCACAGGCGCACGATCCCACCGCCCACATGCCGTTCGTCATCAACTCCGGCGCGTACGTGGGGATCCTGCCTCTCGCGTTCGCCGTCCTCGGGGTCTCCATCCAGCCGCAGAAGATGTGGCCGCTGGCGACCCTTTTCGTCCTCCTCGTCCTCGTGTGCCTGGGGGACGCGGCCCCGCTCGATCTGTGGACGCTGGTTCACCGACTTCCCGGCTTCGATTCGATGGTGGTCCCCACCCGCATGCTGATCCTCCCTCTCCTCTGCCTCGCCGTGCTTGCGGGCATGGGACTGCACGCGGTCGCTGAGCATCCGCGGATCCGGCTCTGGGCGACCTGGGCCTCCGCCGGCGCGATCGGGATCGTCGCGCTCGACCTGCTCCTGGTGAACGGGCCCGTCTGGCGGGGGGTCTCGGCCGTGCCTCCGATCGAGGTGAAGCCGCGGGCGGAT
>JAHEKK010000669.1 GCA_024638395.1 Gemmatimonadota bacterium
AAGCGTACGACGAACATGCGTGGCTCCGTAGCGCTTGTCGCACGCAGCATGGCCCCTTCGGCGACCGGGGGATCGGACAAATGCCGGAAGACCAGCGCCACGCGCTCGACCCGCTCCGGGTCCAAAAGGGAAGGGATCAGCACCGGCGCGGTAAAGGGACCACTGGCCACGAGACGGACCGGCAGGAGACCCAGCCCGTCGAGGAAGCTTCTCAGAAACACCGCGAGCGCCCCGGAACCGCCATCGTCGTGATCCATGAAAGCGTGGCCCCCGGGCTCGAGCACGGGGGCCACTACGCGGAAATATCGCGACAGCGTATCAAACAGCAAGAGGTCCTCGGTCGCCGGCTCCACCGTGTCGAGCAGGACGATCGTACGCCCCGCACCGGCCTGGGCATAGGTGATGTCCAGCTCCCCCGCGCAGACCCGGGCCAGGGTGGGTACCGGCCCTCCGCCGCGCCCCCGTTGACCAGGCGCCCGCCCCGCTTCGGACGTGGACATCAGCGCTCACCTCCATGGCCCTGCAGCAGCTGATCCACCAGGGTGCGAAGGCCGACCTTCCACGTCGAAGGTACGCCCCTCAGATCTTCACGCCGGGCATGTCGGAGCGCGTGCACATCCTCGTCGGTGATGACTTCCTGACCGCCCAGGGCCACGACTCTCATGCCCGTCCGGTGAGGAAGGAGCCCTTCCGCTCCAATCCGGAGCACCTTGCCGTCGCGGCCGACCAGTGCTCCCGTGAGTTGCAGGACCGCCACGGGCGTCTCCAGGGACGTCAAGAAAGGAAGAGAAACGACATGCCCCGTGCCCAGCTCCAGTTCTTTGTGTCCACGGAGCCCCCGCTGCCGCACCAGGTACTGGCCCACCTCCAGGGTGATGACCAGCGCCGCATCGGCCTGCTGAGCGACCATCACCTCCTCCATCCAGGCGACCCAAGCCTCGGAGGGCCGCCCGACCGCCAGGTGCATCCGGTGGTGCTCCCTGCCAAGGACTGCGTCGCCTTGCACATCACACTCCTCAAGCCCACCGACGATGCCCGAGCACCCAAAGTGCACGTCGGGGGGTTGCCAAGTCGCATGGTGGCTCATGGCCGAGACTCGCCCGCCGTCCACAAGGCGCTTGGATACGGCCATGGAGTCCAGGTAGGCGTTCATCTCATCGAGAAGCGCTTCCAACGAGCCGCCGAGCGTGGGATCAAACATCGGCGCCCACGTGGCGCCCCGTTGAAAGCTGACCGGAACGTGTCCGATCCTGAGTGACCCGTCGGGACCCGTCGAGGCCCCCCTCCCGGCGTAGTAGGGCGGCTTGGTCGGGAATGAGTCCCCCACTCCGCTTCTCCACGTGGCCCCAGTGCTCGCGCAGCCGCTCAGAAGGAACGCGAGCAGTCCTTTGATCAAGAAGACCACCCGCGACGGGCGGAAGAGGGTGGGGAACGAGCGGTTCATCGGAGTGCTGGGTTGATGGTGAGCGTGAGGCGGCCGAGGGGTGCAGGAACCCAGTCCTCGGTCCGCAACAGTCTGGCAGTGAGCGTGCCCAGACCCGCGCCGACGACCCCGCCAAGAAACGTCAGCGCGGCACATTCGCCCCGCGACATCGCATCCTGGTTCCTCGACCGGTCGCAGTAGCTCGTCGATCCCCCCGAACGGAGCCACAGGTATGTGCCGCCGGCGCCCAGGGCGCCCCCGACGCCCGCGGTCCACACCACGCCGGGGCCCTTGGTCTCGAAGACGTCCAAACGGACGGGTGTCAGATGCCTCGGCGCCGCGCCGAGGCTGCTGGATCGCACGATCAACGTGTCGGGGGCGACCTGGAGGACCTTGCCCTCGATGAGACAGGTGTCGTTGGGGGTCCCGCGGTTCGCAGGGCAGGGCACGGCGCCTCGAATCCGATCTCCAACGGCGATCGACGCTTCTTGCGAGTCGGCGAGGCCCGGGGCTGCGAGCCACCAGACGAGGCCGAGAAAGATGGGCCCCACGCGTCGGCGGCTCGGGGTACCCAGGCTGCCGTATCCAGCCCGACGGAGGACAACGAGGGAACTGCGAGGTGAGCCCGGCTCGCGGGCCCACAGCCGAATTCTCTTCATATCAAGAATCTCCACGGATCGTGAGCAACTTCTCCGGGCCAGATCGACGCCCTAACGGACGGCGGGAGGTCGATCGGCCCGTGGGAGGATGATCGTGGAGGGGGATTACACCGCGATTAAATGGAGCCGGGCGTCTCCTGGTTCAGCGCGGACGGACCGGAGCGCGGCGTGTCCTGCCTTGGCGAAGGGAATTGCAGGAGGCACCCGCGAGTCCACAGCACCATCACGATGGTGAAGAAAAGGACCTTCTTGGTAGTGTCGCCCACGCCGCCAGACACCAGCAGTCGGGGCAGGGACCACCAATGCCCCCACTATCTGCGCCGGCTCATCGCCCCCGTCTGGCCCGCCACCCAATCGCCGCCCTGCTGGGAACCGTGCCAAGCGTATTCCCAGGTATCGTCGGAGGTGAAAGTGCCCGAGAATCGAGCCAAGGAACCGTCGGGTACGCGATAGACGAAGGTCCATGCGTTGCCGTCAACCCAGCCTCGTCCACGGTCTGCGTATCCGTTGTCGTAGAAGCGATAGCCCCAGTAGGCGTCCTCGACTGGATCATAGCGATTGGAGAAGAAGGCTTCGCTCTCCGT
>JAHEKK010000066.1 GCA_024638395.1 Gemmatimonadota bacterium
CGTGGCTGCTATGTCGCGGAATGCCGCGATGATCTGACCTGTATTGGACATTTATCTCTTCCACTCGTAAACGAGGCGCGCACCTTCGATATCCTCACGAGGAATGCGAACTTCATCGCCCCCGTTAAAGCGGAGTCGAAGCACGGCTTCGGCCCCGCTCCCTTCCAGCCCGACCAGCTCTCCCTCCCACCCCGGTCGGGGTCCTTCCGGCCCCTTCCGGCCCTTGACGCGAACACGAGAACCCCGGAACCTCTCAAAGTCGCGGTCCCGGACCAGGGGCCTTTCGACCCCCGGAGACGAGACCTCGAGCACGTACCGCTCGGGCACCCGTTCATCCTCGTCCAGCCACGCCTCCAGCGCGCGACTGACCTTGGCACAGTCATCCAGCGACACCGGCCGGTCCATCGCCTCCCGGTCGATGCGGAGACGGAGGATCGGCCGATTCCGACTCCCGGCCCAGTCCAACTCGACCGGGTAGAACCCGAGGGACGAAAGCCGGTCCTCCAGCTCACGTCCCAACTCCGGCGAACCCTTCACAACAACCGTCCGAGATAAAAAAAGCGGGGGTCCACCTACTCCCCCACTTCGAAAAAGCGCCTTGCGGCGGCATTGTCACCAACACGGATAATAGCGTATCCGCCCCCCGATCTCAACCGGGGCCGGCGGCTCCGTCACCCCTGGGCAACAGAGGGCAGCGCGCCTGCAAACGACCTTTGGACAAGGGTTTGGGGACTTCTTCATCCAGGTTCAAGGGACCGGGGGAAGGCCCACCGAAGCGCCGTGGGCCGGGCCCGTGACCCGGGGTCAGGTGCCTCCGTCGCCGGAGAGCCGGTCCTCCAGGGCGTCGACTCGCTCCTCAAGGGCGTCGAACTCCCTCCTGGGCACGAAGTCCAGACGATCCCGGGCCTCGCCCGCCGCCTCCTGGGCACGATCCAGGGCGCCACGCATGATCTCTTTTGCCCGGTCCTGGCTCAGGTCCCCCCGCTCCTTTGCCTCGTCAAGCGTCTCGTCGATGGCCTCCTTGAAGGCGGCGAGAAACCCAAGACCCTTGCTCCACCCACGCCTGAACCGGCCCTCGTCTTCCCCTCCCTCCGCATCCCCAGCCTCCGGCCCTTCCCCTTCGGAATCGGGGCCTCTGCCCTGCTCCGGGCCGGCTCCGCCGTCCGCGTGCTCTCGATCCTGCTCCATGACCCCTCCTTGAGACTCAGTCGATCCGTTCGATCCGGGCACCCAGGGCCCGCAGTCTTTCGTCGATCCTCTCATACCCCCGCTCGATCTGGCCCGCGTTGCGAATGATGCTCTTCCCCTCCGCTCCGAGAGCCGCAATGAGCATGGCCATGCCGGCCCGGATATCCGGGCTCTCCACCTCAGCCCCCTGAAGGGTGGCGGGGCCCACCACCACGACCCGGTGAGGGTCGCAAAGGATGATCTGGGCCCCCATGCCCACCAGCTTGTCGGTGAAGAACATGCGGGACTCGAACATCTTTTCGTGGATCAGCACCGTTCCCCGCGCCCGGGTCGCGGCCACGACCGCGATCGAGGTCAGATCGGCCGGAAACGCCGGCCAGGGCCCGTCGTCCACCTTGGGCACATGCCCGAACGCATCCATCTGGATCAGGGGCTCCTGGCGTCCATCCACCACGAGATCGGAACCCCTTACCTCGCAGTCCACTCCCAGGCGCCGGAACCCGATGAGCGTGGAATGGAGGTGGGCCAACGGGGCGTTCTCGATGGTGAGGAGGCTCCGCGTCACCGTGGCCAGCCCGATGAATGAGCCGGCCTCGATGTGATCCGACCCGATTTCGAACCGGCCCCCGCCAAGACTGTCCACGCCCTCGATGGTCAGGGTGCCGGACCCGATGCCCTGTATTCGGGCGCCCATGGTTTTCAGAACGTGACAAAGGTCCTGCACGTGGGGTTCCGCCGCCGCGTTCCGGATCACCGTGGTGCCCTTGGCCAGGACCGCGGCCATGACCGCGTTCTCGGTGGCGGTCACGCTGGGCTCGTCGAGGAACATGGTGGCCCCTCTGAGTGCCTTGGCCGAAAGCTGGAAACCGTCGCCCGTGCTCACCTGGGCACCCAGGGCCCGGAACGCCAGGAAGTGCGTATCCAGGCGTCGCCGGCCAATCACGTCCCCGCCCGGGGGAGGGAGGGTCACGCTTCCGAACCGGGCAAGCAGAGGCCCCGCAAGGAGAATGGATGCCCGGATCCGCTCGGCCAGGGCGGCATCGGGGCGGCCGGCCGTCACGGCGGCGGCGTCGACGGTGACCGTGTTGGGGCCGTCCCAGGTGACCGAAGCTCCCATAGACTCGATGATTTCGAGGAGGGTCAGGACGTCCCGGATACGTGGCACGTTGCCCACCGTGACCGGGGCACTGCCCATGACCGTGGCAGCCAGAACCGGGAGGGCGGCGTTCTTGTTTCCGGCCGGGCGGATCGAGCCGCTGAGCCCCTGGGCTCCCTCGACAACGAATGCAGGCATGATGGCGGAGCGCTCGGATGATACGGACTCTTGGGAGACCGGTCGCCGTGGCCGAAACAGACCCTGCGGCCGCCTCCGGGGAAGAGGGAACTATACCCACATCCCCGACCCCCCTCTACCCGGAGCCCGGGTAGGGGCGGCGAAGTCGGCCAAGTCCCCGCCTCCGGACCGGTCTCTGGCTCCTCTTCGCCCTTTCACACATATTCGAGGCCCCTCGGACCCGCACCCACCCCCGATGCTCTTGGCCGTCCCCCAGATCTCTCAGGACACCACCGTGGTGACGCTCGCCCGGGATTCCCTGGCCACGGTGTCCGATTGGGCGAGCATCGGCCTCGGGCTGGCCTTACTGGCTCTGCTGGTGGTCCTTCTCTTCATCCTATTCGAGATTAGGGGGCTCTCCCGGAGCTGGCAGCAAACTCTTGCCAGGGTTGCAGATCGGTCCGAGCCTCTCATTGAAAGCGCGAACAGCGCCGCACGAAACGTGGAGTACATCACGCAGGTGGTCCGCACCGACGTCGAACGCATCAATCATGCGGTGTCCGGGTTGGCCGGCAGCATCGAGGAGGCTTCGGAGGATGTCCAGGGCCGGATCAAGGATGTGCGGGCCCTCATGGATCTGGCCCAGTTCGAGGCGGAAGACGCGGTCCTGGATGCGGCCACGCGGATCCGAACCCTCCGGTCGGGCCGGGGAATCCTCTCACGAGCCAGCCTCGGTGCCCTTCGTCGGGCCGGGAGGTACAGGGCCGACGGGGGCGGGGACGATACCCGTGGATAGCCCCACCGTACCCGGGGCGGCACCTCGGGAGACCGGCGTTGGCCTCCCGGCCGGCGAGGAGCCCCGCCCCATCGGTCTGGCCTTCCTGCTGGGCGTGATCGTCGGGGGCACGGCCGCTGCGCTGCTCCATTCCGATGAGCCCAGGGAGGAGAGAGCCAGGCCGAAGATCTACCGCAGGCTCATTCGCCGACCCGATCCGCCTCCCAGGACACTCGGCGAAATCGTCCGAAGAGAGGCGGTCTACGTGGCGGAATCCGTCGTCAAGGACGTGGGAAAGGCCGTCACCCGCTGGGTGCTGGATGCGACGGCCCCCGGAAGCCCACCGGTCGAGTACGCCCGGGAGGAGCCCGACGCCCGGGGTGGCGTTGGGGGTCCGTCCTAGTGGCCCGTATCCGATGAAGGGTCGGCACGGAGGACGGGGAGGCGCCGGATCCCGCGTTGCGAGACGACACGGAATCGCGGCCCTCTTGCCAGGGCGGACAACGCGGTCGGGTGCGGATGCATGGCCGGGCGCACGGCACGCCTCGGAACCGGGCCGCTAGGGTGCGCCTCAGCGTGGTGCTCCCGCTAGCACTGGCCTGGCTCCTCCTTTCGCCCGAGGATCTCCTGGCCTGGGGGCCCGGCACCCATGTGGCCCTCGGCGAGGGTCTCCTCTCGGCCCTCCACCTCATCCCCCCGGCCGTGGCGGATCTCATCCGGCGGTACCCGATCCACTTCCTCTACGGCTCGGTGGCTGCGGATATCTCCTTCGCGAAGAAGTACGCTCCCGAGGGGCAGCACTGCCACGCATGGCCCGTGGGTCACGAGATCCTGGCCAGGGCCCCCTCCGAGCCCCTCAAGGCCACGGGATACGGCTACCTCTGCCACCTGGCGGCCGACACCATAGCTCACAATTTCTTCGTCCCCAGAAAGTTGGTGAGGACGAACACCACGAAGGCCTTTGGGCACACGTATTGGGAGATGAGGATGGACGCCCACGTGGGCGAGGACTACGTATCCCGCGCCCGGCGCATCGTGATGGACTATGATCACGGCCCCGCCGACGCCCTGTTCGACGACGTCCTGAGCTCGACGCTCTTCAGCTTCCAGACCAACCGGCGGATCTTTCGGGGGATGATCCGGTTCCACGGCAACGACCACTGGCAACGGGCCTTCGACCAGGTTCTGAAGAACAGCCGCTTCGACCTCCCCGACGATCTGATCCGAACGTACCTCGACCTGTCCTTCGACTATGTGGTGGGATTCCTGAGTCAAGGCGAATCGTCCGAGGCGGCCGCCCTGGATCCGACGGGGGAAGTGCACTTGCGTCTGGCCAAGAAGCTCCGGCGGGTGGCCTTGGCCCAGGGCACCCCTACCCCCGACCATGAGGCGTCGAAAGCCGCCGACGAGTTCTTTCCCCTCCCCGACGTGGTCGGGAGCCACGGCTTCGGAGATAGCCTGGAAGGGGGTCCGCCCGTCAGCGACCCGCCGAGGCTCGGCGAAGGCGTCTGACGTCGCCGGTACCCCCTGGGGGCCCCTCGATCACGTTTCCCGGCGTCCGGCGCCTGGGCTTTCCAGATGGCTCCCTACGTCTGAGACACCATTCCTAGAAGTAATCCTTCTCCAAGGCGGCGTATCGGACGAGGAGCTTCTTCCTTCCGGCCGAATCGAAGTCCACGGTGACCTTCAGGTCCCGGCCGAAGCCTGTAATCTCGGTGATCACGCCTGATCCGAAGGTCTCGTGGGTCACCCGTTCTCCCTTGATGTACGCCGGGCGGTCTTGATTGAAGGATTCGTCCAGGTCCACGTCCGGGGACTCGGGCGCTGAGGGGCGCTCGGCCCGACGCCGGTAGGACACGTGGGAGACGGCTTTGATGCGGGCCGTCTGCCGCCCTTCCAGACCTTCGGCGATGGCCTGAACGAAACTGGACAGGTAGCTATGGCTGATCTCGCCCGCTCGGCGGCGCTGGCGGGCCCACGTGAGATACAACCGGTCTTCGGCGCGGGTGACTCCCACGTAGAACAGGCGTCGCTCTTCCTCCAGCATGGCGGGATCGTCGAAGGACCGCCCCAGGGGGAACAGCCCCTCTTCCAGGCCGCTGATGAACACGACCGGAAACTCCAGTCCCTTGGCGTTATGGAGGGTCATGAGGGTGACGGTGTCCGCGCCTGGATCGTGACGGTCCACGTCAGCTACGAGGGCCACCTGTTGCAGAAAGAGATCCAGGTCCGTGAAGTGGTCCCGGTCGTCTTCCTCCAACTCCATCACCCGGGTGGCGTCGAAGTCGGCGGCCCCTGCAATGAGCTCCCGGACATTGTCGGCGCGGTCATCGCCGTCGGGCCCTTCCCCTCGCAGCGTGGTCAGGAAGTCCAGATCCTCGACCAGGGCGTTCGTCAACTCCCCGACCGTCGAATGAGCGGCCTCGATGGAGTACTTTCGGATCAGGTCCGACAGCGCCTCGAGTCCCCGGCGTGCACCGGCGGACAGTCCCTCGATCTCCGGGGCCCGCTCAGCAGCCTCGAGCATTCCGAGTCCATGCTCGCTCGCAAATGCGGCCAGGCGCTCCAGGCTGGTCCGGCCGATGCCTCGTCTCGGGTAGTTGACCGCCCGGTCGAAGGCGTCCCGATCCCTCGGATTGGAGATGAGGCGGAGATAGGAAAGCAGGTCCTGGATCTCCCGACGCTCGTAGAACTTCACGCCCCCCACGACCTGATAGGGGAGACCCCGGCGCCGGAATCGGTCTTCGAGGGCCCGGGCCTGGGCGTTGGTCCGGTAGAGGACCGCGAAGTCCCTATGGGTCCGGTCGGGGTTTTCCAGCATTCGGTTTTCGATCTCTTCGACGATCCACCGGGCTTCGTCGGATTCGTCCGCCGCCTCGAGGCGAACGATGGGCGCGCCGCCCTGGCGCTCCGTCCGCAGGGTCTTCCCCTTCCGATCGACGTTCTGGCTGATGACCCGGTTCGCCGCGTCGAGAATCACGGATGTCGAGCGGTAGTTCTGCTCCAGGCGTACGACACTGGCCCCGGGGAAACTGGCTTCGAAGTCCAGGATGTTCCGGATGTCGGCGCCCCTCCACCCGTAGATGCTCTGATCGTCGTCACCGACCACCATGAGATTGTGGTGGCCGCCGGCCAGCAGCTCCAGGAAGCGGAACTGGGCGCGATTGGTGTCCTGGTATTCGTCGACGAGGATGAAGGAAAAGCGTTCCCTGAAGCTCTGCAGGAGGTCCTCGTCCGTGCTGAGCAGGCGCACGGGGAGCACCAACAGATCGTCGAAGTCCATCCCGTCCTGCGTCCTGAGGGCCTCCTCGTACTGGGGAAACACCCGAGCCACGTTCTTGAGGAACAAATCGAAGCCCCCGGCGTGGTCTTCGACGAACTGGGCGGAGGTGACCAGCTGATTCTTGGCGTTGGAGATCTGGGCGCGGACTGCCTTCGGCGACCAGCGCTTCGGGTCGAGTCCCACATCCTGCAGAGAACGCTTCACCTGGCGGAGGGTTTGTTCGGCATCATAGATCGTGAAGGACCGGGACCAGCCCACACGGGGGGCGTGGCGCCTCAAGATCCGGGCCCCGAGAGCGTGGAAAGTCCCCATCCAGATACCGCTGGGCGGCCGCCCTAGCATGCCTTCGATGCGCTCCCGCATTTCTCCTGCCGCCTTGTTCGTGAACGTGACGGCCATGATGCGGTCCGGGGGGACGCCGTGGTCCAGGATCAGCCGGCAGACCCGCGTGGTGAGCACACGCGTCTTTCCCGAGCCGGCCCCGGCCAGCACGAGGCAGGGTCCCTCGAAGTGCTCGACGGCCTCCCGCTGCTCGGGGTTGAGGAACTGCGTGAGGACGTCGGTATCGAAGGCGGGGTCGTTCAACGCGGTCGGGGAGCGAGGCGATTCGACCGGCCCGAGGCGTCCCTACTCCTCCTCGGCGCGCGGCAATCGGACCTGGAACGTAGCACCTCGCTCCCAACGGTCCAGTAGCTCGATCCGGCCCCCGTGGACGCCTTCGATGATGCGGCGGGTCAGGGTCAATCCAACCCCCCATCCACCGGACTTGGTGGTGATCCCGGGCTCGAACAGCCGGTCCCGGATCTCGGGGGCTACCCCGGGCCCCGTGTCCTTGATGCGGAGTACCACCCACCGTCCTTCCGAAGGAGCCGCCGTGATCGTGATGGAGCCGCCCGTGCCGGCCACGGCATCGAGCGCGTTCTTGACCACGTTCTCCAGGGCCCAGGCCAACAGGACCTCGTGACCCTGGATCCTGGGAAGGTCACGGGGCACGTCCACATGGAGGGCGACGCCGGGCCCGAGCCTGGGAAGGCGAGCCTCCAGGTAGGCCCTGAGCTCCGCCACGACCACCTGTAGGGACACGGCCCGGAGGTCGGGTTCACGGCCGATCAGCTCGAACCGTCGGCTCACACGCTCCAGACGAATCAGGTCCTCCTCGATGGCCGAAGCGATCTCCGCCTGAGGCATCTTCTCAGGACGCTGGTCGGGCGGGAGGCCCAACACCTCCACCCATCCCTGAAGCGAGCTGATGGGGGTACCCAGCTGATGTGCCAGCTCCCGGGCCATGGCGGTCCACGCCTGCTCTGCAGCTGCCCGGCGCTGGTACCGGAACACGGTCGCCCCCAGGAGGACGGTCAGAAGAAGGCCGGCGGCCAAGAGCCACGGAATCCACCGGAGGTTGGCCGCCTCCGGGGTCATGCCATAGTGGATGAGCTGAACGGCCGAATCGCCCACCGGGGGATTCCGGAGATCCAGCGTTCGGGCATAGGCCTTGATTCGCTCCTGATCCGCCGGCGTGAGGGGCGTGGCCACCTCGAACGGGAGGTTCTCGTGGGCGGTTACCTCGTCGTCCGGTCCGGTGACCACCAACGGGACTTCGAGCTCGAGGATCATGCGCTGCAGCTTCGTCAGCGCGGCCAACTCGGCGCTGGGATCGGCGCCGGTGAGGCCGGCCTGGACCTCCGAGTAGATCCGGCTGAACGTCTGGGCATCGGCCTGGAGGTTCCGCACGATCTGGCCCGTGGAGATGAGGTACCACACCAGGAGCGCCACGAAGAGGCTCGCCAGCGCCACGGGCCACGCCCGAGGCATCCCTACAGGGCCCAGGCTCCTACGCCCAGATCTCACCCCTTCACTCCCGGCGTGGTGGAGACGTCAGGCCCCCGGAGGCGAGAGCTCACGGAAGCCGACCGCGTCGTGGAGGATCTCGGGCAGTCGTACAGAGCCGTCCTCCTGCTGATACGTCTCCAAGAGAGCCACCATGAGTCGTGGGAGAGCCAGTGCCGACCCGTTGAGGGTGTGGAGGAACTCCGTCTTCTCCCCTTGGGCCCGCCTGAAGCGAAGCCCGGCCCGCCTGGCCTGGAAGTCCGTGAAGGTAGAGCAGCTGGACACCTCGAGCCACTGGCCGACCCCGGGTGCCCAGACTTCGATATCGTAGGTAAGGGACGCCGAGAATCCGAGGTCGCCGGAGGCCAGCAGCACCACCCGGTAGCTCAAGCCGAGCCGTTCGAGAATGCCGCCGGCTTCCGTTGTGAGCTCCTCCAGGGCCTCGGCGCTGTCTTCCGGACGCTCCATCCGGACGAGCTCCACCTTGTCGAACTGATGGACGCGGAGGAGGCCGCGCGTGTCCTTCCCGGCGGCCCCGGCCTCCCTCCGGAAGCACGGGGAGTAGGCCACGTACTTCACGGGAAGGCGGTCACCGTGGAGGATGTCGCCGCTGTGGAGATTGGTCACCGGCACTTCGGCAGTGGGAATGAGCCACAGGCCATCCCTCTCGGTCCTGTACGACTCCTCGGCGAACTTCGGGAGTTGACCCGTGCCCGTGAGGGTCTCGCTCGTGACCAGGTAGGGCACTCGTAGTTCGGTGTAGGCGTTCTCCGCCCTGTGGATGTCGATCATCCAGTTGATGAGGCCACGCTGAAGCGTGGCGCCGGGTCCCTTTAGCACCGGGAAGCCGGACCCCGACAGCCTGGAACCGCCGGGCAGATCCAGAATGTCGAGGGTTTCTCCCAGCTCCCAGTGGGGGCGAGGCACGAACCCGAACTCCGGGGGCTCACCCCACTCCCGGAGAACACGGTTCTGTTCTTCGCCACCCTCGGGGACTCTGGGGTCGGCCGCATTGGGCAGCTCCAGGAGGACGCGGCCGATGCGCTCCTCGCAATCCCGCACCGTTTCGTCCAGTGCGGTGATCTCCTCCCCGACCTCCCGCATCCGGACGATGTCGGCTTCGGCATCGCGGCCCTCCCGCTTGGCTTCGCCGATGGCCTTCGAGACCTCGTTTCGAAGCGCCTTGAGCTCGTTCACCCGCGCGAGGGCCTCACGGCGCTCCTGATCCGTCTGGGTAAGTCCTTGGACCCGGGCCGCAGCGTCGGCCTCACCCCGCCGCTCCAGGTCACGGATCACGTCTTCCGGAGCGTTCCGCACCCGTTTGATATCGATCATCGGATCAGGTCTCGATTGATTGGGCCCCGTGGAGAGAACGGATACGCATACCGCACCTGGAGAAGCTCTCCACTAGTTGGGTGGAATGAGGTCCCTGTCGTTGCACACGGGGCTGACGTCGAACTGGAACGTCATCCGTCCGGGCACGGGCTCGATCTCCAGGGCCTCGATCTTGCCGTAGTAGGTGCACAACGTTCCGAACGCGCCCGGGATCAAGCGAGTGCGCACAACGTAGATCTCCCCTGTGCGGATGGGGACAGCCTGGTCCTTGGCATAACGTGCCGTATCCCCAGGGGCCATGCGGGCGTCGAGAAACGTCTGGCCGTCCAACACGGCTACGCCGGCCTCGGAGGAGACACCCAGGGCCCGGGGCGGAAGCCACACCAGCTCGCCCCCCTGGCTATCCAGGGCAAGGTCCCAGTTGCTCCCCGTCGTCGGGGACTCGATGCGAACAGGCAGCCGCGCGAAGAAATCGAAGGCTGCAGGGAGATTCAGTTCCGGGCGCGACAAGGCGAACAGCGTCGCGGTGTCCGCGTCCGCCTCCCAGTTCACCTGGAAGGGATCGTCGTCGCAGGCCGCCATTCCGAACACAGCCAGGGCGGCCACGACGGCCGGGGTAAGGATCTTCATCGAATCACAGGGCTCCCATGGGTCCTTCGAATCGGAAAAGACTACCGGAAACGGGCCCTCGGGGTCAAGCCCGAAGCCCTTGATTACCTTGACTTTACCCCACTTCCGGGCTAGCCTTGCACGTTCCCTCTCGCGGTCCTCGGAACGGTCGCTGCGGCCGGTCCCGACGCCGTGGGATTCCGCCCCGCGCCATGTTCCTCCCCCGGTTTGCCGTGGCTCTTT
>JAHEKK010000670.1 GCA_024638395.1 Gemmatimonadota bacterium
CTGGTTCTTCAAGACGCTGCCTAGCCAGCTCGGATACCTGTTGGGCATGACGCTGCGCGACCTGGAGAAGGTCATTTATTACGCGGCATATGTAGTGACCCACCCCGGTAAACAGGAAGTGGAATTCCTCGACCTGCTGGACGAGGACGAATACTACGACCTGCGGGTGAAGGCTCGGGAGGAGGGCGACGACAAGTTCAAGGCCGAGATCGGCGCCGAGGGCGTCCGGACCCTCCTCAAGGCCCTCGACTCGCCCGAGGTGAAGGTCGGGGACCAGAACAAAGACGGTAAGGGCCTAGACCGTCTCGCGGATTGGCTGCGCCACGAGATCGCCACGGAGACGTCTCAGCATCGGAAAAAGAAGAAGCTGAAGCGCCTCAAGGTGGTGGACGCATTGCGCAACTCGGGAGATACGCCCGATAGGCGGAACCGGCCCGAGTGGATGGTGCTGGACGTCATTCCCGTCATTCCCCCGGACCTGCGGCCCCTGGTGCCGCTGGACGGCGGACGGTTCGCGACCTCCGATCTGAACGACCTGTACCGACGGGTCATCAACCGGAACAACCGACTCAAGAAGCTCATTGAGATGCGCGCTCCGGAGGTCATTCTCCGGAACGAGAAGCGCATGCTGCAGGAGGCCGTAGACGCCCTGTTCGACAACGGGCGTCGCTCCAAGGCCATTCGCGGACGAGGCAAGCGACCCCTCAAGTCGCTCTCCGACATGCTGAAGGGGAAGCAAGGTCGCTTCCGCCAGAACCTGCTCGGGAAGCGGGTCGACTATTCCGGCCGCTCGGTCATCGTCGTGGGGCCTGAGCTCAAGCTCCACCAGTGCGGCCTCCCCAAGGCCATGGCGGTCGAGCTCTTCAAGCCCTTCATCATCCACGAGCTCGAGAAGCGGGGTGAGGCCGAAACGGTCAAGCGTGCCAAGAAGATCGTCGAGAAGGACGACCCCAAGGTCTACGAGGTCCTCGAGGACATCATCCGCGACCACCCTGTGCTCTTGAACCGGGCGCCGACGCTTCACCGCCTGGGGATCCAGGCGTTCGAGCCGGTGCTCGTGGAAGGGAAGGCGATCCGCATCCACCCGCTGGTCTGCGCCGCCTTCAATGCCGACTTCGACGGCGACCAGATGGCGGTCCACGTGCCTCTTTCCTTCGAGGCGCAACTGGAAGCCCGGGTCCTCATGTTGGCCAGCAACAACATCCTGTTGCCGTCTAACGGACGCCCGGTGGCGGCCCCGACTCAGGACATGGTGATCGGGTCCTACTACCTGACCAAGCCACCCCTCGAGGTGTCGGATCTGGAGCTTCGGGTCTCCGATACCAAGGTGCCAAAGAAGAGCCGGGAGGAGGCCGACGCGAAGCTGGAGAAGATCTACGCCGACGCGCCTCGGTACTCCACGTTTGGAGAGGCCGAGATTGCGGTAGCCAGCGACCTGGTGCACTTCGGATCGCCGTGCTGGTTCCTGGTTCCCGCCGAAGAGGGTGATGAGGACGACGCCCGGCCCGCACGCTGGGAGCGCACGACCATCGGCCGGGTTCTCTTCAATTCCATCATCCCCGGAGACCTGGGCTTCATCAACAAGACCTTCGGAAAGAAGGAGCTTGGGGATCTGGTGTTCGAGTGCTTTACGGTCGCGGGTCTTTCGGATACGACCTGGTTCCTGGACCACTTGAAGGACTTCGGGTTCCGGTTCGCCACCTTCGGAGGCGTGTCGGTGGGAATCGACGACCTGGAGGTCCCCCCGGAGAAGACGGAAATCCTGGAGGAGGCCGACGAGCAGGTGGCCCGCTTCCAAAAAGCCTACGACTCGGGCTACATCTCCAACGGTGAGCGTTACAACAAGATCATCGACACCTGGACGCACGCGAACAACGACGTGGCGGACGCCATGGTGCGTCACCTGGAGCGGTCGAAGGACGGCTTCAACCCGGTGTACATGATGATGACGTCCGGGGCCCGCGGGAACCGGGACCAGATGCGTCAGTTGGCCGGCATGCGCGGCCTGATGGCCAAGCCCCAGAAGAAGCTCACCGGTGGGATCGGCGAGATCATCGAGAGCCCCATTAAGTCCAATTTCCGCGAGGGGCTGAGTGTGGTGGAGTACTTCATCTCCACGCACGGAGCGCGAAAGGGACTGGCGGACACGGCCTTGAAGACGGCCGATGCCGGTTATCTGACGCGGCGGCTCGTGGACGTGGCCCAGGACATGACGGTCACCGAGGAGGACTGCGGGACCATTCTGGGCCTGGACATGAGTGCGTTGAAGGAAGGCGAGGACATCATCGAGCCCCTCGCCGACCGAATCGTGGGGAACGTGGCGTTGGACGACGTCTACGATCCCATCGACGGTGAGCTCATACTGGAGGCCAACCACCTTATCGATGAGCCCTCGGCCGATGCCATCGAGGACGCCGGAATCCAATCCGTTCGGATTCGCTCGGTTCTCACTTGCGAAACCAAGTGGGGCGTCTGCCGCATGTGCTATGGTCGTAATTTGGCCACCATGGGACCGGTCGACATTGGAGAGGCCGTGGGCATCCTGGCCGCCCAGTCCATCGGTGAGCCCGGCACCCAGCTCACGATGCGGACCTTCCACATCGGGGGGACGGCGAGCCACGCCACCCAGCAGACCACCCTGGAGTCGAAGAACGCCGGCACCGTG
>JAHEKK010000671.1:0-810 GCA_024638395.1 Gemmatimonadota bacterium
CGTCGACACGTCGCTGGAATCAGGGTTCAGAACACCCGGCTTGTCGGTCGTCGATGCCGTACAATAGCCGCCCCATCCCGGGGGTATGACGTCGCCCCCGTGGATCTCCGCGGTTCCTCCAACAGTTACCTCACCCCGTGTGATCAGGGCGGCGGGGGGATCGATATCCAGGATCTCAACCCGGGCCATGAGCCCCTGCATGTGGGACGCTCCGGCCATGATGCCGCCGCGGCTGACGGTCCCCGTGCTGTTCAAGAAGAAGAGGCGGTCTCCCAGCTTGGTCACGTCTACATTCCAGAATCCGTAGCCCACGGTGTCGGACAACGACACGGTCGAGAACGTGGTCAGCGCAGCGAAGGCCGCCGGGTTCCAGTTCATGATCGTCTCGTTGATCCCCCGTTCGGTCAGATAGAACGCGAGGCTCGAGTGCTCGGTGGCCGCACTGATCCGAGCTTCCTGGCGACTGGTGAAGATGGCTCCGGTGATCATCACCGCCATCATGGCCAGCGCGAATATGGCTACCGGGAGAGCAAAGCCCTCATTCCGGGATTTCATGGCCTTCATATACTAATTCCTGAGGCTTATCAGAGTCGTGATGGAGTCCGACACCATGGACCCCTGGGCGCTCCGGACATCGGCGCCCGTCCGTAACGTGACCGAGACCGAGGCGACGTCCGCGGGAGTGCTGGTCACGTTCCCGAGGGCGTCCTGGTAGACGAAATTCAGCCCGCCGTCACTGGCCGAGAGAAGGGGCCCAACCATGGGCACGGCGGTCCCACTGCCGATCTGACGCATCAGGAACCACATGCC
>JAHEKK010000671.1:820-2664 GCA_024638395.1 Gemmatimonadota bacterium
CATCCTGCCCGAGGCTATAGGTGTGGCGCTCGAAGCTTCTGACCGGAGCGCCCACCCGAACCGAATCGATCAGCATGGCAGGAAGCGTCGCGGGCAGGCTGATCTCGTGGGAGGGACTTCCCAGGCAGGTGGTGGTGGAATCCATGGCCGTGACCGCGCCTGGATGCCACACGTCATCGGTACCCGTATGCTCGTCGCCGTCGGCGAAGAGGAACAACGAATCGCCAGCCACGAACTTCGGGCCCACAGCGATCAACTCGAGATCGCCCAGCGTGTAGTTGATCTCGCACACGATGCCCAACTTCCGCTGCGCCCGGACCTGGATCGAGGTGGCGCTCATGGAGATGATGTCCCCGCCAGACGGACTGATCTCGCGGAGCTCACTGAACAGGAGGTCCATGCCGGCAAGCTGCGTCTGCCGGCCGCGAATCTCCATTTCCCGGGCGGTGGTGAGGCGTTGGTTCCCCAGCAGTACCTGAAAGACACCGGCCAGGAGAACCAGCCCGGCGACGACCGAGACCAATAGCTCAACCAGGGTGAAACCACCGCGGTTCATCTTCATCGCACTACGGTGTAGCTGAAGGTGTCGGGAGGGATGGGGCTGGCCCCTGTCGAGCGAAGTTCACCGTATCCGACCATAGGCCCCTGCGTAACGATTTCAACACGCTTCGCACGGAAGCTGCTCGCCGTCACGCTCCAGGTGACGCCGTACTTTCCGATGTCGGCCGAGCCACTGTCCATGCTGTCGAAAGGGATGGACCGGAGTCGTTCCGCCACCTGCTGTGAAGCGGACACTCGGCGGCTGGTGATCTCGGCAAGCGTGGTCTGGCGCACGGCCATGGCTGTGGTCGTCGCCATGCCCAACATCCCGAAGGAAAGGACGACCAGCGCGATGACCACTTCCAGGAGGGAACCACCCCTCCGGTCCTCGACGATGCCGGCGCGCCGGGCGCCGCGCGCTGCTCGAGACTCGCGCAGACCCAGATCAATTGGGGTATTCGATGTGTTCCGGCCCATGGGGCCTCTTTCGGTCCTGTACATCAGTAAATCACCTGGCCCATGGGCAGAATGGCCAACGAATCGCTGTATTCGTTGATCGTGAACGAAACCGTGAGCCGATTGCTGAAGCTGGTACAGCGCGTGTCGGCATAGCCCTTCGAATTCATGCAGATCCACTCGGCGTTCGCACCCCCGGAGGTGGACATGTCGGCGTCGAATTCCTCACCGAGCCGCATGGTCTCGAGGGTATCCGAGCCCTGGATCAGGTAGGCGACGTCGTTGACGTTGTCCATTACCAGTCGGGTCAGTCCGGCGCCCTCTACGGCGTGTGCCCGGGCCCGCTGGACCATGGTCGCCACGGCGGTTCGGGAGCTGCGAACCGAGTATTGGGCCTTCGCGGGCCCGATACGCTGGATCGTGATCGTGGAGAGCACGCCGACGATCGCAACCACGACGACCATCTCCATGATGCTGAAGCCTCGTCGATCGCCCATCCGATTCCTCTCTAAGTCCTGAAGCGGAGCCGCAGAATCTCTGCGCGTCCCCGTACCGTTGTAAGTCGCGTGCCAGCTTCATCAAACCAGCCCCGATGCGGGTTTTCGCATCTCCACCCCGGCCAAACCGGCAAGAATGTCCGACCTGAGACACCCATCGGCCTCACGGGGGCGGAAAAAGTCTTTACAGGCCTCAAGAAAGACTCCAACGGCCTGGAAAAGCCCTTTGGGGCCGGATGTCGCCGAAGAGGACGGTCTTCCGGGCCCATGGCCCACAGCTTCAGTATCGGCGCGTCCACGCTCGGATCGAGCGCTGGACCTGACGGGGCCCTCGACCTTGTCTCTCCGGAC
>JAHEKK010000672.1:0-1611 GCA_024638395.1 Gemmatimonadota bacterium
CCCGACGGGGCGAAGTCGCCCATGAGAATCGGCATCATCATCTGACCGACCTTCTGCTCGAGGGTCAGCGAGTCGAGGGTGCGTTCTGCCCAACCCCGGCCGTCGTACCATCGAGGCTTGTCGATCGGGGTCCTGCGCACGGGCCTGTCGGGAGCCGGCAGGATGGACACCACCGGAGAGGGGGGTTCGGGAGCCTGGGGCGGACCTCCGCACGCCAGGATCAGCACCGGCCCCCATACCGCCGACGACAGGCGTGAAAAAGGGAAGCGCCTGTGCCGAAAGCTGCGTTGACGATCCCTTGTCACGGGTTCACTTTCCCGGTCCTCGCCCAAGCATGAGAAGGCAGTTCCCCCGATGCTCAGATTCGGCCCCAATCGATGGTGGCAGGTAGCCGCGCTACTCCTAATGTCGGCTGCTTGCGAAGCAAAGGAGAACGGAGAAGCCTCTCCCGCGCCAGGGTCCGCTAATCCCGCCCCCACCGAGACCGTACTGGGAATCACGGTCCTTCTGGAGGACTCGCTCCACCTGGTGAGGGGCCGGAGGGTGGGACTGATCACGAACCACACGGGACGGGACGCCTCCGGCACGCCGACCATCGACCTCTTGTGGGAGCACCCGGAGGTGGACCTCGTCGCTCTTTTTTCGCCGGAACATGGGATCCGGGGGGCCGTCGAGGCAGGGGAAAAGGTCGACAGCCAGACCGATGATCGAACCGGACTACCCATTCACTCCCTCTACGGCGAATCCCTGCGTCCCACCGGGACCATGCTGGAGGGGATCGAAGTCCTTGCCTTCGACATCCAGGATATCGGCGCACGGTACTACACGTACCTGTCGACGATGGCCGTGTCCATGGAGGAAGCAGGCGGGCACCGGATCCCCTTCCTCGTCCTCGATCGGCCGAATCCCATCGGCTCCCAGGCACAGGGGAACATCCTCGAGCCGGGGTTCGCCAGCTTCGTGGGTATGTACCCCACCCCAATGCGCCACGGCCTCACGGCGGGTGAATTCGCTCGATTGGCCGTGGGAGCCTTCGGCGTGGATGTTGACCTCACTGTTGTGCCCATGCGTCACTGGGAGGGATCCATGTCCATGGAACAGACGGGCCTGCCGTGGACCCCGCCCTCGCCCAACATCCCCACGCCGGAGAGTGCGCTCCATTATCCCGGCACGTGCCTCTTCGAGGGTACGAATCTCTCAGTCGGCCGCGGCACGGATCGTGCTTTTCAGCATGTCGGCGCACCTTGGCTGGACGGTGATGCGCTCGCGGAAGGACTCAATCAACTGGGGCTTCCCGATACGGTGTTCGAGGGCGTGCGCTTTACGCCGATGGAGCCCGGAGACGGGAAGTTCGGTGGTATCGAGGTCGGCGGCGTGCGCGTCAGGGCCACGGGACCGGACTACGATCCCACCAAGGCGGCGTTGGCGATGCTCGTCCATGCCAGGCGGGCTTCGGGCGAAGACTGGGCATGGCGTCCGGCACACTTCGACCGGCTGGCGGGTACGGATCAGCTCCGGCTCGCACTGGAGGCCGGCGGCACGTACGCCGACCTGGTGGCGGGTTGGGGTGAGGGCCTGGAGGAGTTTCAGGCGTTGGCTGAGCCCTATCGC
>JAHEKK010000672.1:1621-2653 GCA_024638395.1 Gemmatimonadota bacterium
TACTAGTGGACTGGAACCCATGAACGGTGGGTTTTCGAGGGGCGCATGTCTGCCTCCCTCGGGGCGCCACGTTCATCGGTTCCAGTCCACTCGGCACGGCAGTTACT
The DNA here is from genome assembly GCA_024638395.1 of Gemmatimonadota bacterium. Lineage (GTDB taxonomy): Bacteria > Gemmatimonadota > Gemmatimonadetes > Longimicrobiales > Gaopeijiaceae > JAHEKK01. The sequence continues at coordinate 1,729 of JAHEKK010000672.1, forward strand.
CATGACCAAGGGCAGTTCAATGCGTCGCACCCGCCTTCTAACCCACAAACCTGGACTCTTGGCGGTACTGGCCGCGGGGTATCTGGCGGCCTGCGCGTCTCCACCCGATCAAGCAGCCACGGAAGGCGGGGTTCAGGCCGCAGAGGCGAGCCCGGCACCAGGCGTCACAACCCTTCCCACTCTTCCGGCCAGCCGCGCTGACTCGGCCGTGGTCGCCCGGGCGGAAGGGTTTCGGAGCCTACACTCCCGAGTACGTGCGGAGGGCCTCGACGACCGTCGTTTCAGCTCGGAGGCCTTTTGGGCTTCCGTGCTTACCGTAATCGAGGATTCCGATGCCGTCCGCTCGGACTCCATCGGAGTCAGCGCCGAGGGACGCCCCCTCCGTCTGGTGCGTTTCGGATCGGGCGAGACGAAGGTGCTGCTCTGGTCTCAAATGCACGGTGACGAAAGCACCGCCAGCATGGCGATTGCAGACATCCTGCGTTTCGTGGTCGAGCGACCGGGGCATCCCGCGGTCCGGGCCATCCTGGAGAACCTGGACGTGGGCATCGTGCCGGTCCTCAATCCCGACGGAGCCGCCCGTTTCGAGCGGCGCAACTCCCAGGGCATCGACATCAACCGGGACGCCAGGGCCCTTCAGACCCCGGAAGGACAGGCCCTCAAGCGCGTACGGGACGAGATGGAGCCTGACTTCGCGTTCAACCTCCACGACCAGGGGATTCGCACCAGGGTCGGAGAAACCGGCCGCGGCGCGGCAATCGCCCTCCTCGCCCCTCCGGATGACGAATCGCGTCGGGTCACCCGCGTGAGAGACCGGGCCTTCCGGGTGGCTTCGGTGATCCGAGACGCCATGGAGCCCATGGTCGAGGATCATATCGCGAAGTACGACGACACCTTCAATCCCCGGGCTTTCGGGGATCTCATG
>JAHEKK010000067.1:0-2976 GCA_024638395.1 Gemmatimonadota bacterium
TGCGGCCGGAGAGAACTCTGCGCCGGGAGGGTCCAGGTCTCCCTCTCCGGAAGACCCCGGGCCTCCGGAATCCACGCTCGGGTCCGGATCCGGCGGACCCGGCTCGTGGATCGGCGTAGGGGGAAGGTCCGTTCGGATCTCGGTCATTGCAGGGGCCGCGGGCCTCGTGTTGGGGCGATCGGTGAGCGGGCGTACCCACGGGAGAGCCGCATCCGCGGGACAGGACGGGCCTGCGATGGGCAGGAGCGCCGCAAGGGTTTTCGGCATTTGATGCCCGTGCCTTGACCTCGCCGAGGTCAGCCGGGCCCGTGGCTCGGCGTTGCAAAGGGCCTGAGCCCCTTCCCAAGGGCCACCAGGGCCGCGACCAGGAGAACGGGCATGGCTCCTGCCTGCGCGCTCACGGGTCCAACAGCGTCTGCCGCCACCCCAACGCCCATGACGGCGACGGAACCCGTAGCCCAGGCGAGGCCCATGGCGATCCCCGCCGCCGCCGATGCAGCCCCCGGCAAGACCTCCTGAGCCATGACCACCAGGGGAGGTAGCGTGGCCATGTTGAGGAATCCTGCCACGGCGGCCGAGGTCAGAGCTCCGGCCGAGCCCGGCGGCAGAAGCACGGCCAAGACGTGTGCCGGGGCGGCCAGGACCATGAGCCATGCCAACAGATGTGTTCGGCTCACCCGATCGGCCAGCCATCCGCCACTGATCGTCCCGGCCGCCTGGGCGCCGAGGTAGACCGTCAGGCTGAGGGCCCCCATGGCTTCGCTACCGCCCGCCTGGGCGACGGAAATGGGCTGCAGCGTGAGATAGGTCCGCTGAACGAATGCGGCAATTGCCGAGATCCAGAACAGCGAACCGAGGGGGCCCAGAAGGTGGCGAAGAACCGTTGCGGGGCTCGGTGGAGGCGGTCGGGAACGTGCGGGGGCATCTGCGGGAACCAGAGCCCAGACCAGCGCGCTGGCCACTACCGCAGCGAAGACGGCCACCCACAGGCCCTCGAGACCCCGCCTGCCGACGATCGCGACGGCCACGAGAGGGCCGACGGCGTACCCGACAGTCCCGCCGAACGAGAACACGGAGAAGCGGACCCCGCTGCCTCGCCCGTCGGAGGCACGGGCCGCGAGGGACACCCCCGGCGGATGGAACAGGGCGCTGCCGATGCCTCCGACCACCAGGAGGGCCATCAGTGCGGCGAAGCTCGGTGCGAAGCCCATCAGGGAGAGCACGGCTCCCGTCATCAGAGGCCCCACGATCACGAAGAGTCGCCGACCGATCCGGTCCGAGAGGTAGCCCACGGCCGGTTGAGGGAGGGAGGTGGCGATGGACAGGGTCATGGACAGCACCGACGCCAGGGCGATGGTGATGTCGAGCCTCTCCATGATCCGCGGAAGGAGAGGGGCCAGAAACGACGTGAAGCTGTCGTTCACGGCGTGAGCGAAGGACAGCACGATGGCGACGCGGAGGGCGTCGCCCCGGGAGGGAGGAGATGGGTGCAGGATCTGGCTCGGGGGGCGGGAGTCCCTGGAGGGTGGCGGTGCACGGACCGGAGAGCGACGTTCGTCGGTTGGCCCCATGAATCTCTCACCCCACCCCCTCATTCACCATGCAAAGACCCCTTCCCTACCCCTTGAGCCTTCTCCCCGCGAGCGCCGCGGCCCTCCTTCTGCTTGCTGCAGGGGCCTGCGAACCGCCAGAAGCGCCCCAACCAGGCCACGAGGCGGTCTTGCCCACGACGAACAGGCCCGAAGTCAGAGGCACGCTGGGCGCCGTCTCGTCCGACCACCCCCTGGCCAGCGCCGTGGGCCTCCAGGTCCTCAAGGAGGGAGGCAACGCGACCGACGCCGTGGTGGCCATGGCCGGGGTCCTTGCGGTGGTGCGCCCCCACATGAACGGCGTGGGGGGTGACGCCTTCGGCTTGTTCTACGATGGGGAGACGGGATCCGTAGTCGCCCTGAACGGGAGCGGCGGCGCCGGAAGCCGGGCCACACCGGCGTTCTTCAGGGACCAGGGTCACCCATCGGTGCCGGAAACCGGGTCCCTGTCGGTGTCGGTGCCGGGGGCGGTCTCAGCCTGGGAAGCCGCTCTCGAGCGGTTCGGAACCCGGTCTCTGGAACGGCTTCTGGAGCCCGCCGTCCGGTACGCCGCTTCCGGCTTTCCCGTCACGACGCGACTCGCCTCGGATTTCGAGGAACAGGGCGGGGCTCTCAACGAGGCGGGGAGGGCCAAATACCTGCCCGGTGGCCGCGCACCGGCGCCGGGAACGCTGCTGGTCAACGAGGCCCTCGCCCGGACTCTGGAGGAGATCGGCCAGGGAGGGGCGGTACGGCTCTACAGGGGTCCCATCGGCCGGCGTCTCGCCGCTTTCGTGGATTCCCTGGGCGGGACTCTGACGGCACAGGACTTCGAGGATCACGCCTCGGAGTGGGTGGATCCCCTGTCCGCAGAGTACCTGGGGCACCAACTCCATGTTCTTCCTCCCAACACCCAGGGCATCACCCAGCTCGCCTACGGCCGGATGGCCAACACCCTCTCGTTGATGGAGATGGGGCACAACACCCCTTCCTATCTGCACGCCCTGATCGAGTTGAAGAAGCTGGCCTTTGCCGACCGGGACGCGTGGGTGGCCGACCCTCGTTTCAGTGATGTGCCGGTGGCTGAGCTTCTCGACGAGAGCTACCTGCGAGAGCGTGCCGGACGCTGGGATGCCTCGGCTGCCGCCGCGTCCGTCGAGACGGGAGTCACAAACGACGGGGCGTCCGACTCTGCCGGGATGGGTCGCGGGGAAGCCGGCGCCCAGCTGGACGATTCTGGGGATACGGTCTACTTGACGGCGGTAGACCAATGGGGGAACGCCGTGTCCTGGATCCAGAGCCTGTTCCACGGCTTCGGATCGGGTCTCCTCGAGCCCGAGACGGGCGTGGTCCTCCACAACCGGGGATCCCTCTTCACGCTTTCCGACGGCCACCCGAATCAGGTCGC
>JAHEKK010000067.1:2986-10471 GCA_024638395.1 Gemmatimonadota bacterium
GGTCGCTCCGGGAAAGCGCCCCTACCATACCCTGTCTCCGCTACTGGCCACACGGCTGGACGGGGACTTCGGCTTCACCCTGGGCACGCCGGGCGGGGACAGCCAAACCCAGTCGCTGCTGCAGATCATGAACAACGTGGGGCTCTTCGGCATGACCCCCCAGGAAGCCATCGAGGCGCCCCGGTTCCGGTCCTACTCGGGGGTGGCCGTGTCCATCGAGGACCGGGTTTCCTCCGAAGTCGTCGCGGCCCTCGAGTCCATGGGCCACGACGTGTCCCTCGTGTCGGGTTGGACGGCCCTTTTCGGAGGGGCCCAGATGATCTCGAGGGATCCGGCCGGTACCCTGGTCGCGGCTGCAGACCCAAGACGTGAGGCGTATGCCCTCGCCTATTGATCCGGTTCCCGGGTTCGTTCGAGAAGCCGTGGGGGAGGCGCTGGCCCAGGGCCGCCTGCTGGCCTTCACGGGCGCCGGCGTCAGTGCCGAGAGCGGGATTCCCACGTTTCGCGGGCCCGAGGGGATGTGGAGGAACAAGAGACCTGAGGATCTGGCCAGCCCGGAGGCTTTTCGCCGCGATCCCCGGGGCGTGTGGGAATGGTATCAATGGCGCAGGGCCCGAGTAGCCGGCTGCCGGCCGAATGAGGCGCATCTGACCCTCGCGTCCTGGGCATGGGCCGGGGGCCTTCGTGTCGTCACCCAGAACGTGGACGGGCTCCACGACCTGGCCCTCGAGAACATGCGGCCCGTGCCCCCCGGGCCTCAGGGAGTCGCCGGCTCCTCTCCGGACCCTGGGCCCGGACGACTTCCGTCGCGAGGCGCCCCGGTGCCTCCCGTGCGACTCCATGGGTCTCTCTTCCACACGCGTTGTACCGCCTGCGGGAACGAAGCGCCCTATCCCTGGGAGGAAGGAGGCGAGGGGGACGGGCCACCCACCTGTGGTCGATGCGGAGCGATGCTCCGACCGGCCGTGGTATGGTTCGGAGAGGCGCTTTCACCCGAGGACACGGACCGGGCCTTCCAGTGGGCTACGGAAGCCTCCGTCACCCTCTCCATCGGGACCAGCGCCTTCGTGTTTCCGGCCGCCCAAATCCCACTGACGACGCTGGCGAACGGCGGAACGGTGATCGAGATCAACCCGGAGGTGACCCCGCTGAGTTCTCAATCCACGCTCCACATCCGGGCACCGGCGGCCCTGGCCGTCCCGGCCCTTCTCGGCTCACCCGGACCTGCGTGACCCGTGGGCCCATCGACGAAGACCGCCTCTGGGCGTGGGAACCGAAGCCCGCCTTGGGTGCTTGGAACCTCGCGAGGGTCGCAGGTGTCGCCACAATAGACCGATATTGCCAAAATAGGCTTCACTACGCTCCGCCATTCCAGGATTCACGCTCGAATGCCTTCCAAGAGATCTCTGTCCCTCGGGGCCGCCCTTCTCGTTGCCGCCTGCGGTAGCGGAACCGAGCCCCGGGTCGCAGACGAGGTCGTCGTTGCGCCCTCCGTCCAGACGGCGCAAACCCTCGGCCAGACGGTGCAGTACAGCGCCGTCGTGCGAGACAATCAGGGAAATGAGCTTATAGGGCGGACCATCGACTGGACCTCCTCGGACGAGGCCGTGGCGACCATCGACGCCACGGGGCTCGCCACGGCCCTGGGCGTCGGGCAAGCGACGATCCGAGCCACGGTAGAGGCGGCCTCGGGCACCGCGACCCTGTCGGTCGAGCCCACCCCGTCCCAGATGCAGCAGGTAGAGGGCGACGGCCAGACCGCACCGGCGTTCTCCACGCTACCCACCAATCCGTCCGTGCGCGTTCTCGACGGAGGCGGGAATCCGATCCCGGGAATCTCGGTCCTCTTCACGGTCACGTCCGGAGGAGGCGTCGTGGCCCCGGCGTCGGCCACCACCGACGGCGACGGCATCGCATCCACGGCCTGGACGCTGGGCGGGACAGAAGGAACGCAGACACTGGAAGCGTCGGTGGGCGGCCTTCTCACCGAGTTCTCGGTGACGGCAATCGAGCCGGTTCTGGCCGTAGCCACCTTGAGCCTCCCAGACGCCCGGGCGTCCCTGGACTATGACGAAACCCTGGACGCGGTCGGTGGCACCCCACCGTACTCCTGGTCCGTGGTCGGCGGATCGGCGCCGAGCGGGATGTCCGTGTCCGGCGGAGGGGTGATCAGCGGGACACCCGGCAGCCAGGGGTCCTCGACGTTTACCCTGCGGGTGACCGATGTCTTGGGAGACACGGCAAGCCGAGCTCTTACCCTGCGGGTCTGCTCGCCTCCCCTGAATCTGGCCGTGGGTGGCACCCACATCGAGAACCCGTCGGGCTCGAGCACGTGCGCGCCCTTCCTCCCGGCCGGGAGCAACGGCGATCTGTACCGGGTGGCCGTCGTACGGGTGACCCTATCCGATGGGCTGACGCCGGGTGGCACGGGCTTCCTCGCCGGCGCGTCCCTGGAGGTCACGGAGTACGGAGGCGGCGTGATCCCCCAGATCCGCACCCGTTTCCTGGAAGAGCCCCGGGCGAGATCGCCTGAACTGCGACTCGAGGCCGAGAGGGCCCGTGCGACCGCTGACTTCCACCGCAGGATGCTCCTGGACGGGGAACGGCTGCTTTCGGAGCTGGGGCGAGATGCCGTGGCACCCGACCGAGGGGCCTCGAGCCAGAGCGCCACGCTGAAGGCGCTCCTGGCCGACCCGCCGGATCGCATCGAACTCAAGCCCTACGAATCGTCGGGTTGCAGCTCGACCGCAGCCGCCGTGCCGGCCCAGCTCGTTGCCTTCAACGACCACATGGCCGTGTACCAGGACTCGACGCAGGCTGCCTCGTCACCGTTGGATCCCGCGCACGCGCAGTTGATGCTCGACTACTTCCAGACCTACGGGCAGTCGACCATCGACGACTACTTCGGCAGCGTCACCGACATCAATGCCGACACCCGGGTCACCATCTTCGTTTCCCCGGCCGTGGCAGGTAGCGTCGCCGCCTTCGTGTGGCCTGGAGACTTCCTCGAGACCACCTCCTGCAACGCATCGAACCAGCAGGAGCTGATCTACTTCGGCAACGATGTGATAGGCGGCATCGCGGACGACAACTTCCAGGCCCTCCCGGTCCTCGTACATGAGATGAAGCACGTCAGCTCTCTGTACCGGCGTCTGGTGAGCAGTTTCCACCCGGTTTGGATCGAGGAAGGCAGCGCCGAGATCGCGGCGGAGATCTCCTCACGCAAAGCCATGGAGGCTGCAGGCGACGTCGATCAGGGAGCCGTCCTGACGCGTGACGCATTCCCTGCTTCCAGCATCGCCGACGAGGACAATTACGGGGTTCTGATCCGCCTGGTGAGGATGATCAATTCGTATTCTTCTCCGGTGAATTCACTCACCGACAATCCCCTCGAGAGCTCGGATCACACGTTCTACGGCACGTCCTGGCATTTCCACCGGTTCCTCGGAGACGCGTACGGCAACGCGGCCAGCAAGGCTGACGGAGCCCTGTTCCGCCAGCTGAACGACTCCCTCACGGTTTCCGGCACCCCAGGTCTGACCGCCGTCACCGGGAAATCGACCCAGGTGCTCCTGGAGGAGTACGCCACGGCCATGATGCTGAACGGCACCGGCGCACCCGAGCCGACACGGCGTTTCACGACGTACGATTTCACCACGGCCAGCCAGATCCTCAGGCCCGAGTTCCAACCGCCGGGGACCTATCCCTGGCCGTCGTCGGGGCCCAACCCCGAGGACTTCGCCACGGCGACTTTCAGCGGAAGCCTGGCGCCTGGGGGGCTGTGGATCAACGACTTCGAATCCGACGGGGCAAACGACGGGATCGAGATCCGCGTGTCCACAGACAGCGGAACGGCCGCGCGGGTGGTGATTGTCCGGGTGAACTGAGGCGCGAGGGCCCCGTGGTCAGGGGCCCCCGACGACCTTTGCCCACGACTGTGGCGCGATGTTGCCGCCGGATACCACGACGACCGCGGGTGTTGTCGGTTGATACCCGCCCCACACGGCTGCAAGGCCCACCGCGCCACCCCCCTCGACCACCACTTTGAGTTCCATTCCCGCCCGAGCGATGGCAGCGGCGATCTCCTCCTCGCCAACCAGAATGAAACGTGCGACGTGGCGGCGGACCAACTCGAACGTATGACGGTTCTGTAGCCCGATCCCCCCGGCCAGGGCGGAGGCCAGAGTCGGCTCCTCCTCCAGGCTCACGGGCTTGCCGGCCTCGATGCTCCGGTGCATGACCGCTGCCCTCGCGGCCGAGACCCCGGTGACCTGGACGCCACGCCCCGAAAGAGCGGCCGCGATCCCCGCCGCGAGGCCACCGCCGGACAGGGGAACGATCACCTCTCTTACCTCGGGGCATTGCTCCACGATTTCCAGGGCCAGGGTCCCCTGCCCTTCGATCACCTTCGCATCGTCGAAGGGATGGATGGGAACGAGCCCCCGGCTCGCAACGAGTCCATCGGCATGGGCTTCCGCATCATCGTAGGTGTCCCCACCCACCACGAGCGTGGCGCCTGCCTGTCGGATTCCTTCGGTCTTGGTGGGGTCTGCCCAGGACGGCACCACGATGGTGGCAGGCACACCGAGGCTGCGGGCCGCTTCTGCTACGGCCCGCCCGTGATTGCCGGACGAACACGCCACTACGCCGCGGAGCCGCTCCTCGGCGGACAGGTCCGCGAGCCGGTTCAGCGCGCCACGGATCTTGAAGGACCCGGAGCGCTGGAGGTTCTCCAGCTTCGCCCAGGTTCCGCCACATCCCGGCAGCGGTACCACCGGAGTCTGCCACGCGAGCCCGTAGACCCGAGCCCTCGCCCCCGACCAATCGAATTCCACGGTCAGGAAACCAGCCGGTCCCCCTCGATCAGTTTCACGATCCAGAGTCCGGAGTTCAGGTCGGACGTGAAGATGTTCCCCTTGTGGATCTGTGCTCCCCAGGTCATGCCCCAGTTGGGCACCGTGCTTTCCGCATCGGTGGTCTTGAGGATGGCGATTTCACGCCCCTGCTCGTAGAGATCGCCCCGCAGCTCTCCCGAGATATCCACGACCCGTAGACCCGCCTGATAGTATCCCACGTAGAGCCGGTCTCCCTCGACCCAGATGTTGTGTGCGCCGGCCTCCGGCACCTCGTACTTGGCCACCTCCACCGGATTCGTGGGATCGGCGAAGTCGAGGACGTGTATGTAGCCCCGAGCCTCGATGGGACGGTCGGCGTCCCAATCATCGGGGAAGATCTCGTCGCCTACGAAGAGGTACCGCCCTGCCCTCCACGCGGTGTGGGTGTTTCCGACCGGGTACTTGTACCGGGATACGAAGGTAGGCCGTGTGGGCGAGCCGCCGTGGGTTCCCGCACCGACGTCCAGGGTGACCACACCATCGTCCCAATACGAGAGGTGTGCGTATCCGTCCTGTACGATGACGTCGTGGAGGGACTTGTTCCGGCTTTCGATGCCCCAGCGGCCGACCTCGTCCGGTTGTTCCGGATCCGAGATGTCGATGATGTGGATGTCACTCGTCCCGTTGTGCACGGCGTACACGAGGTCGCCCTCGATCCAGACGTTGTGGACCCCGCCGGGCACGGTGCGCTTGTACTCTGAGATGATGGTCGGGCGGGAGGGCACCGATAGGTCGAGGACGACGATGCCGTTCCGGCGGTCCGAAGCGCCTTCCCGGGTGAGGATGCCTATTCGGTTGCTCCCGTGGATCTTCACGTCGTTGATGCGCCGAGCATCGAGCTGAAGGGAGTCGGTGAGCACGGGCGAGGCGGGATCCGTCACGTCCCACACCTTCATCCAGTCGTACATGAAGGTCCCCACGTAGGCGTAGTCCCGGCCGTCCGCACCCTCGAAGACCCATGTGTCTCCGGAATGGTGCTCAGCGGCGGCCCCTCGACCCACCTTGACCAACTCGGCCTCGTCGAGCCGCTGCTCTACGGTGATGAACCCGGTCGCGGCCGCCGACTCCCCGAGGAGCGCCGTGATTCGGTACCGGCCCGGCCGTTCCGCAACGAACACGCCGTCGCGCCCTTCCTCGCCGATCTGGGCGCCGGCCCTGTCCACACTCCAGGCCGGATAGGCTTCGACGCCTGCAACACGGAACCGGACCACGTCTCCGGTACGGACGTTTCTCCCGGATGGCTCGAGGGAGAAGCCGCCCCGGGCCAAAGCGTCCGACACCCGCACCGAAACGGTGGTGGAGGTCGGTCCGGCCGAGACGGTCACAGAGGTCTGCCCTGAAGCCCTACCCCAGATCCGCCCCGCCTCATCGACGTGGGCGACGGCGGGATCGGCCGAAGCGAAGGTCAGCGGAGCATCGCGCATGACCTCGCCGCTGCCGTCCAAGGCGGTCACGGACAGGGGAACACTGAAACCGGCGGGGATCGCCGGCTGGGGGAGCGAGGCTCGGAGTTCGCTCGGTGGAGGCGGCAGTACGGTGATCCGGGCGAATCCCACTGTATTTCCGGCCCGGGCGCCGACGCGGGCTTCACCGTGGCCTACTCCGGTGACCCGGCCCGATTGGTCCACGGCCACCACGTCAGGCGTCGTGGTGATCCAGAATACGGTCACCCCGGTGAGGGCCGCACCCGTACCGTCCAGAACGGTGGCGGACAGCATCAACTCGCCACCGACCGACACGGAGCTCTCCGGCGGGTCCACCAAGACCCGTTCCGGTGCTTGCTGGCCCGAGCCCAGGGCGAGGGCGGTCAAGAGTGCCCATCCAGTCATCACTTCTCATCCCTTCCAGAGTTGGTATCGTGCGCCGCATGTCGAACAGCTTCGCCGCCCTCCCGGAGAGTATCCATATACCCCGTCCGGCTCACCGGCGAGCCGCATCCGCCTCTGCCGCCAGGTAGCCGAAGGACGCCCACTGGTCCGACATGGCCAGGAGGCGTTGCTCCGTCGACTCGGCCTCCGCCTCTCGACCCTCCAGGCGATGGGCGTTCATCACGCCGTAGAGCACCGTGGCGCTTGCAAGGGCGTCGTCTCCATCGGGCATGACTCCGTCGACCGCGAGCTCTCCCTTGTACAGGAGCAACAGGTCCCGGTAGGCGTCGTTTTCGATGATGTCCATCTCGGCGTTGACGGGTCCGAGGAGGCCCTGAGCGTCAGCGTCCCGGCCCAGGCGCCTGAGGGTCAAGTACGTCCAATAGCTGGTCGCCACGAGCGCGTCCGGGTTGTCGGATACCCCAAGGCAGTTGTGGTAGGCTTCGATAGCCGACGTGTAGTCACCTTTGAGGTAGTGGGCCAGCCCGAGATGGTACCAGGTATTGAACTGGAGAGTGCTCGTGGGGATCCCCCTGGCGTTGGGAAGGCCATCGGGCTCCACTTGATCCTCCGTCCCCTCGATGAGGGCGGCCGCCTGCTCGAAGTCCCGAATCGCCAGATCGATCTCGCGCACGGAGAGGTACCGGTGCCCGCGGTGGCGGTAGAGCCGCGCGTCCTCGGGGAAGACGTCGATGGCTTCCGAGTACACTTGTATGGCTTCG
>JAHEKK010000673.1 GCA_024638395.1 Gemmatimonadota bacterium
GTGCGGACCGCCGTGGATGCTGAGGATGAGTGGGTACTGTTGTCCTGAATCGAAATCGGGCGGCTTCACGATCCAACCCTGAGCCTGCGTCCCTCCGGTCGACTCGTACCAGATCTCCTCCACCTCGCCCAGGCGGATGCCGGCGAGTACATCGTCGTTGACCTGCGTGAGCTGGCGGATCTGCTGCGGCGAATCGAGATCCACGAGAACCACGTCCGAAGGCTCGTGCGGAGCCGTACGGACTCCGGCCGCTCGACCGTTGGAGGCTACCGACGAAAGGGCCAGCATGTGCTCGCCTTCGGTCACCGCCCTCAACTCACCTGCCGTCGACGCGTAGCCGATGTTCTGGGACCCCCGGTCTCCGGCCGTGAAGTAGATCCCCCTCGAGTCGGCTGCCCAGTTCAGACTTCCAACGTCCCGGTCCAGATCGCCGGAGAGGAGTCTGGCATTGGATCCGTCGAAATCCATGAGATACAGATCCGACGTCTTGTAGGTCTGGGAGGTCCAGGGGTAGCCGGTGTAGGCGATGGCACGGCCATCAGGCGAGATCTCGGGACTGGCCCAGGGACCTTTCTCCCGGGTCAGCTGCCGGATCTGTCCACTGGCCAGGTCCATGGCGTAGATGTGGGACTCCAGGTACCGGTTGTCCGCATTCTCCATGAGTCCATCGAAGACGAGCGTGCGACCGTCAGGCGAAATGTCGTAGCCCACACTCCCCACACCCGGCACAAATGTGGCGCCGGCGTTCCACTCTCCCGACGTAAGCTGCTGCGCCGTCCCTCCGTCGCTGGGGACGCGGAACAGATGGGTGAATCCCTCATCGAGGAATCCCATTCGGTCGAATCGGTAGTGTATCCGATTCACGATGCGCGGCGGCGCCGTCCACTCCGCTCCTTCGGGAGCGGCCGGCATGTCGATGGGCCACGGTTGGGAATCGGAGACGAATCGCTGGAAGTAGACATGCCTTCCGTCCGGCGACCACTTGATGTTCGACGGCGACTCGGTTTCCCGGGTGACCTGGCTGACCGCTCCCTCGGCGTCCATCCACCGGACGAAGACCTGGGAGCCCGAGGGCTCGCCTTCGGCAAGGAAGGCGATCCGGGTGCCATCCGGGGACCAGCGTGGGCTGGAGCCCTTCAGGAGGAACCGGCTCCGCGTGCCGTCGGCGTTCATGACGTAGATGGAGGATTCGAAGCGATCCTTCAGCTTGTCGACCCACGATCGCGTATAGACGATCTGGCTGCCGTCGGGCGAAATCTGGGGGTCGGCGACCCGTTCCATGTCGAGATAGTGGTCGACCGTCAGGAGATCGGGTGCAGGCGTCTCCTGGGCGGCCAGCGGTTCGAGTCCGGGCCCGACCAGCGTGGCTATGGTCACAACCCCTGCGGTCCAGAGTTCCAGCATTCGCGGCTTCTGCATGGTGCGCTCCATTCTCGAAGAGATCCCGCGTCGCAACATACCGGAGGCCGGGAGCACCGGCGAGTTGAAGGTGCCGCCCAGAGCCCTACCTTCCACCGGTGAACGTTCATCTGATCGACGGCACGTACGAGCTCTTCCGACACTACTACGGTGCGCCCCCCGCGCGGGACTCGGAGGGTCGCGAGGTGGGTGCGGTGCGGGGCGTGCTGGCCTCGCTCCTCGGCATGCTCGAAGATGGAGCTACCCACATGGCCGTTGCGACGGATCATGTGGTGGAGTCGTTTCGGAACGACCTTTGGCCAGGCTACAAGACCGGAGAGGGAATCGAGGAGGATCTGTGGAACCAGTTCCACCCCCTGGAGGACGCACTGGAGGCGATGGGAGTGGTGGTCTGGCCCATGGTGGAGTTCGAGGCCGACGACGGCCTCGCGTCGGGTGCCAGGTTGGCCGCCGCGGACCACAGGGTCGAGCGCGTATTCATCTGTACACCGGACAAGGATCTTTCCCAGTGTGTGCGCGGCGGCCGCGTGGTCCAGTTCGACCGGCGGAAGGGCGAGCTCCGCGACGCTGAGGGCGTAGTGGCCCGCTTCGGTGTGCCACCCACGTCGATCCCCGACTACCTGGCACTGGTAGGGGACTCCGCGGACGGATTTCCCGGCGTGCCCCGCTGGGGCGCGAAGTCCACGGCCACGGTCCTGGGGCGCTACCTGCGGCTGGAGGACATCCCGCCATCCTCGGATGATTGGGATGTGTCCGTACGGGGGGCGTCGTCGTTGGCAGCCTCCCTGCTGGCCCACCGGGAGGAGGCCGAACTCTTCAGAACGCTGGCCACCCTTAGAACCGATGCGGCGCTGTTCGACGACGTCGAGACCCTTCGGTGGCTCGGCCCTACGCCACGATTCCAGGAAGCCGCCAAGGACCTCGGTGCCCCCGGGCTATGGGAGCGGGCAAGGCGGTCAGCGAAGTTCTGAGGCCCCGGCTCAGCCGCCCGTGCCCGTAGTCACCGAGGTAACGTGCAGGTTGAGGCCATGGTTGATGCGGAGCCCGAAAATGCCGTCGGTAGCGACGGAAGACGCCTCCCCCTCCCAGACCGCGGCGTCGTTCACCAGGAGTGTCACCTCGTTACCGTCCACCTGAAGAGCCATGTGGTTCCGGGCTGTGGCATCTCCACCCTGCGCCCAGGACCGAATGGCCTCGTGGGCGGTCCAATCCTGGATCACGCGGGTTTCTGTC
>JAHEKK010000674.1 GCA_024638395.1 Gemmatimonadota bacterium
TCCGTCGCCTTCTACCTGGATCGAACCGTAGGGTCCCTCGCTCCACTGCGCCTGGTTCCGCTCCTCTATTCGGCACTCGTGCACCAAGGAGTGGACTCGGAGGCTCTTCTGGCGGCTCTTGGGAGCCGGCGCGCGCTGATCCCGCCCGAGGATCCCGCCTGGGCCCTCATGTCGAAGCTCCACCTCCTCGCCACGGCCGCCACGGGCCGCATCGAAGAGGTTCGTCATCAGATCGAAACGGTGCGGGTGCATGAGCCAGAGCTGGCTAGCGAAATCTCCATCAGATTGGTGCTCGCGGGTTTGGCAAGCCCCGAGTTTGCCGAAGAGGCTCGCGCCTTTCTCGAATCCGTCGACGGTGCTGATCCAGCAGCCACCTTTTGGCTGAGTCTCCTCGACCTCGCAACGGGCGAGTGGGAGCATGGGCAGCGACGACTGGTCGACAACGCGCCATCCCAGGGGGCGCCGGCAAGCGACCCTTATGCGCGTTTCTCGGAGGCGGCACTCGGATGGGCTGATATGGTTGCGGGAGACACCATCGCCGGCCTTCAGCGACTCGAATCAGGCCTTGTGTTCGCCGGCTACACCTCTTCTTCCGAGTCGGCGCCGCTCAGGTTTCGCTGGATCGACGGCCTCGCTCAAACAGACGACGGCTTGCAGCGTGCCGCGGCCCTCGCTCGGCACGCTCCCATGCAGCTGGAATACGCGGCTCATTACCGTCAGATCGTGGCCCGCGCGCTAGAGCGTTCCGGGCAGCCCGGCGCCGCCGCAGAGGCCTACAAGAACGTACTTCGCCTGTGGTCCGATGCGGACCCGCATCTGCAACCGGAGCTGTCCCGTATCCGGTTGATCGTGGAGCAACTCGAAGCGGCCTAGCAAAGACCCAGTCGGCTACCCCGACTCGAGATCAGTGGATGTAGCAGATAATCGACATGGAGGCGTCCTCCGGCCAGAAATCCAGGTCTACATCGTTGAAGAACTCCGCCACCAGCCCCCGCCCGTGTGTACTCGGGAGCGCCCAGGCGAGCGGACCTGCCCTGTAGTCGTCCGAGCTATCGGGTGCTGGACGATGGTGGAGGTATCCGCCGAATACCTCTTCTGAGAACCGAACATAGCGAGGGGTATCGAGGATGAAGTTGTGCCACAGGGAATCCAGCGCCCGGGACGGCCCCAACGAGTAGGCATCGTGATCCGGCAAAAGGACGGGCAGGGCAAAGAACCGCTTCAGCTCCAGCTGAGCGGCCTCCTCCTTGTCGGCTGGAATCTCCCCGGTCTCTACCGCAGACCGTGCGGGGCTCCGGAGATCGATACTCTCGATCTTCCTCAACCTTTCGAGGTTGTCCTCGGTGACGCTGATTTCGGCCTTGAGGCCGAGCGGGCGTTCCTGTCCGTCCGCCATTGGCGCCCTCCTGATGATGGGGTTGGATAGAGGGGAAGAGAGGGCGTGGCGCGTTGGAGCGCAAACCAAGGGCGAGCCCAATGCGACCGCGTCCGGGGCCAAGCGCGGCCGCTACGGGGTTGGATCAGCCCAAGAAAGCCGCCCCTACGCTAGTTCCCCCCGTCCCCCACCTTCTCCAGCCGCTTCTCGAGCCGCCTCACCTGGACCTCGATGCGTGATTCGATCTCGTCTTCGTCGAGAGACTCCAGCGCACGCTCGATTGCCTCCTCGATCTCGCGCTCCCCGAACGATTCGAATTCCATGGCACGCTCGAAGCCCCGGTGTCGCGCTTCCTCGGCGCGCTCCAGAGCCTCCTGGATTCGAAACTGCATCTCGTCGACCCTCACGCGCGCCCCCCGAAATCGTCGTGGGTCTTCCGCACTCGCGGACGACCTCCCTCGCCCGCCCGTCTCCGCGGAGGGGATCGATACGATCGTCGCAATCCAAACCGGTCTTCCGGGCCCGCCCAAGCACAGGGGCGGGCCCGGAAGGTCACAAACACTTCGTGGACGCAATCAACCTACGAAGTTGTCGATGATCTGTTGGATGGTATATCCGTACTTGACCACCAGCGACGTGGCCACATCCAGGCCACCCTGGTACACATCCACCAACACGGTGAGAAGGTCTCCCAGCCCCGCCCCCAGTTCGTCCAGGATGTCGAGTGTCTGCTCAAGACCCAGGGCATAGTAGTCGGAGAGCCAGCTCCCGATCTCCACAAACCCGGTCTGGGCTTCCAGGCGAGCTGCTTCGGCAGCTTCGAGTGCCCCGTATCCGGCATCCTGCAGTCCAGCAAACGCGACCTCGGCACCCTTGTTCAGAACCACGGCCACCAGTTCGAACACCTGGCGTGCCGTGTACTGGGCAAACCGAAGCGCGTCCACGGTCCGGTTTACCACTCCCCCTGAGCGTTCCCATACCCAATCGGCTACGTTGGCAAAGACGAATCCGGCGTTTGCCAACGCCCCGGCCACACGGTCCAGGCGGTTGCCCACACCCTGGTACCGGATCCAGAGCCAGTCTCCCACCTGGTCCGCACCGTAGCCGGCCCCCTTGAGGACCTGGATCGCGGCGGCCTCTGCGAAGCCAAGAACGGATATGAGCTTGTCCCCGAAGCGGTCTGCCGTGACACCGATCCGGTACATGGCCACCGTGAAGGCCTCGGCCGAGAGGTCGTACACGTCGGTCGTATGCTGCACGATGTCGT
>JAHEKK010000675.1 GCA_024638395.1 Gemmatimonadota bacterium
CCGTCAAGGAAGCTATCCGGAGGCCCGGGACCGTCTCGACTTCTTCGACGCCGTCGTCCAGGGCCTGTCGGAAAGGGCAGGCGTGGAGCAGGTGGGGCTGGTCAGCTCCGTTCCCTTCACCTGGGGATTCGGGGCTCGAACTACGGAGAATGAAGACGGGAATCTGGGTGAGGCGGTACATCAGGTCGCCGACAGGGGGTACTTCGGCGTCCTGGAGGTCCCTCTCCTCCAGGGGCGGGTCTTCGGCGTCGACGACGGTCCCGGCTCGCCCCCCGTGGTCGTCGTCAGCGCCACCCTGGCTGCCAACCTCTGGCCGGGGGCGGACCCGCTGGGGAAACGCGTCCGCGCCGTTCCCTTCGATGATCAGGAGGAGCCAGCGCCGTGGGCCACCGTGATCGGGGTCGTTTCAGACGTGCGCAAAGGCGTGGGGGGCTTCGAGGGAGGGGATCTCTACTTCGCACATCAACAGGTCGCGCGCTATTGGATGAACGTCGTGGTCCGAAGCCGCTTGGCTCAACAGGACCTCGTCGAGCTCATGGAATCCGTCGCTGCCGGACTCGATCCGAGCGTCGCCGTGTCGGCCGTCCGGAACGTGTCTGAGGCGGTTGACACCGCGACGGCGCCCTCCCGTTTTCTGGCCGGGATGTTCACTGCCTTCGCGCTCCTTGCACTCGGGCTAGCGGTCGTGGGGCTCTACGGGGTCATGACGTACGCCGCCAAGCAGGCGCAGAAGGACGTCGCGATCCGCATGGCCCTGGGGGCCGACGCCGTGGACGTGCGACGCCTGTTCCTGCGGGACCTGTCCATGGTACTCTCCGGCGGCCTGGCGCTGGGGGTGTTTCTGGCCCTCGGACTCTCCCGCGCTCTGGAGGAGCAGCTCCACGGGATCGAGGCCAACGACGGAGGGACGCTCTTCGCCACGGCCGGGGTGCTGGCTGTAACGGCGGCGTTGGCGGCGTGGATCCCCGTACGGCGAGCCGAACGCCTGGAGCCCATGGCCATCCTGCGTAACGAATAGGGGTGGATCTGCTGTCGAGAGGTGATCCGACCGTCACGCAGGTGAAGGCTCGCGGGCTCCCTCGACATGGAGGTTCTCCGTAGAATCGACTCGGCGAGTTGGGTAATCGCGGCGGCTTCCGCTGCCACTCTCCTCGCCGGCCACCTGACCATCCCGCTCTGGGACCAGGACGAAGCCGCTTATGCGGGGTTCGCCTACACCATGGCGGTCACCGGGGACTGGGTGATCCCCCGGTTCTGGTGGTCCGACGTCCACCGGAAGCCCCCCCTCCACCTCTGGCTGACAGCGGTCTCCCTGGGACTGCTCGGCAAGGGGACCCTTGCCCTCCGCCTCCCGGCCACGGTCGCCTACGCCGCTTCTCTACTACTCCTCGCCCGATGGGGCGCCCAGGTATTCGGTCGCCGGGTCGCCCTGGTGGCTTCGCTGGTGCTGGCCAGCAGCCCGGTTCTACTCATCGGCAAGCTCGGCGTGACCGACAGTCTCCTGCTTTTGACGGAGACCGCCGGTTGCCTTGCCCTCATCCGATACCTGCAGGCTCCGTCCCGCCGCTGGGCGATCACGTTCTGGCTCGCCCTGTCAGCGGGGCTGCTGACCAAGGGCCCACCCGCCCTCATCGTCTCGGGGGGCATGTTCTTCCTCTTGCTGTCCAGCGCCCCACTCCGAGGGGCCCTCTGGCGCCTTCGACCGTGGCTGGGACTCCCCCTTGCCCTGCTTCCCCTGCTGACCTGGGGCTGGCTCGCATGGACCGCGGATGGCGGAACCTTCATCCGGTGGATGATCGACTGGTACATCCTCCAGAGGGGTTCCGGGGTCTTCGGCCAGACCGCTCCACCCGGCGCCTATCTGGCCAGCTTCACAGTCCTGCTTTTCCCTTGGTTCTGGCTCCTCCCCGCCGCAGTGGTTCGAGTTGTCACCTCAGCCAGACATGATTGGCGGTCCGCCGCCCTTCTGTCCTGGCTGGCCGCAGCCTGGCTCCTCTATGAGGCGATCCCGAGCAAGCTCCCTACCTATGCACTGGGGGCCTACCCCGCCCTGGCCCTCATCATCGCCCGGGAGCTCGCACAGGTATCCCGAAACGGCATGGGAGGCCTCCACAGAGCGGGCCTCGTGGTGCACGGATCCGTGCTCATCGGGCTGGGAGCCGCCGCCGGAGTCGCCCCCGGACTCCTCCATGCTTCATCGCGATGGCCCTTCTACCTGGCGGGGGGGCTGATCCTCATCCTCGGCGGACTGGGATTCTGGTCCCTGGCGCGCGG
Organism: Gemmatimonadota bacterium; assembly: GCA_024638395.1. Taxonomy (GTDB): domain Bacteria; phylum Gemmatimonadota; class Gemmatimonadetes; order Longimicrobiales; family Gaopeijiaceae; genus JAHEKK01. The sequence goes on from JAHEKK010000675.1 coordinate 2,275, forward strand.
CGCGGTGGCGAGCGGCGTCCTCCTCTCAGCCGCAGCAACGTTGAGCTTCCTTCTGGTTCTCGTGTCCTTCGGAGTGCCGGCCCTCGAGTCCCGCCTGCATGCCACGGCTCGTGTCACCCGTGAGGTGGCCCGTCACGTTCCTGGGGGCTCAGCGGTCGGAGTACCCTGCAACCTCCGCCTCCCGAGTCTGCCCCTGAGCCTGATCTGGGCGGGGTACGAGCCGACCTGCGACCAACCGACCTCATTCTCGATCGTAACCGAGGAGCCTGCGGGACCCGCTCTCGCTCGGATCGACGGCTGGATCCCCGATCGGGGCCGGAGGGTCCGGTACTGGATCGTGGCAAGGTAGTCCGTCGTAGGCCCG
>JAHEKK010000068.1 GCA_024638395.1 Gemmatimonadota bacterium
CGTGGCGGTGGCTCCATCGAGGACCTCTGGGGGTTCAATGAGGAGGCCGTTGCCAGGGCCATTGCATCTTGCCCGGTCCCAGTCGTCTCCGGGGTGGGGCACGAGGTGGATGTCACCATCGCTGACCTCGTTGCCGACGTGCGGGCGGCCACTCCTTCGGCGGCTGCTGAGGCGGCGGCCCCGGACCGTGAAGCCGTCCTCCACCTCTTCCGGAACACGCGTCGCCGGTTGGCGCGGGGCCTGTCGGACCAAGTGGCCCGGCGGCGCTGGCGCCTCGAACGTGCCGGCGACGCTCTCTTCCGCTCCGGCCGCAACCTGGCCGAAGGACGCCGACGGAGAGTGGCGGCGATGGGAGATCGGATGGCAGCCATGACCAGGCAGCGAACCCGTGAGGCCCGCGCCCGGTTGGCACGCTTGACCGAGGGGCTCGAGGCGCGCTCGCCCCTCTCGACCCTGGCGAGGGGCTATGCGGTGCCCCTGGACGGCACCAGGGTACTCCGGAACCGGGAAGCCTTCGCGCCGGGAGAGCGCTTCCGGCTCCGCGTGGTGGACGGATCCGTGCCCTGCCTCGTGGACGATGAGCACCAACCGTGACGCATCCTCAGGAGACGGACATGTCCGAAGGCGCCGACGACCGCGGCAGCGAACCCAGGCCGACCCAGTCCCCGGACGACGCGGTGGGGAGCCTCGAAGGGATGATCCGCCGCTTGGAGACCATCGTCGGGTCGTTGGATTCGGACACCCTCGAGCTGGAGCAGGCACTCGCACTCTTCGAGGAAGGCGTAGGGCATGTGCGGAAAGCGCAGGAAATCCTCGCCGACGCCGAGCTGAAGGTCGAGGAACTGATCGGCCGCGACGGAGACACCGTGCAACCACTCGTGGAGGAGCCCCGCGAGGCGGATGGCTGACCCTTCGCCCCTCCCCGTCGATAGCCCCCTCGACACCTATCTGGCACACCACCGGCACGGGGTCGACCGTGCGCTCCTGCGGGCGGTGGAGAGCCTGGCCCCGGCACTTCCGGAGTCCTGGACGCAAGCCGTACGAGCCGGAGTCCTGAGTGGAGGAAAGAGGCTCCGGCCCCTCATTCTCGTCGCCTCCAGCGAGGCCTTCGGAAGGACCGCGTCGGAGCCACTCTACGACCTGGCGGCTTCGGTCGAACTGATCCACGCCTATTCGCTGATGCACGACGATCTCCCGTGCATGGACGATGCCCCTCTCCGACGGGGCCGCCCGACACCCCACACCCGCTTCGGGGTCCAGGCGACCGCGTTGGCCGGTGCGGCTCTGATTCCCTGGGCGGCCCACTGGGCAGCGCGGAGCTCCGAGGCTCTCGCACTTCCTGAATCGAGGCGCATCGCCGTTGTGGACGAGCTCCTGGACGCGGCCGGCGCGGGTGGGATGGTTGGCGGCCAGGCCCTGGATCTCATGGGCGAGGGCCGTGCACTGGCCGAAGCCGAGCTGTCGCAGCTGCACCGTCTCAAGACGGGGGCACTTCTCACGGCCCCGGCGGTCATGGGCGCCATCGCGGCAGGGGCGTCCGAAGACCAGTGGCAGAGCATGGTCGGGTTCGGGTTGAGCCTCGGCCTCGCCTTTCAGGTCATGGACGACGTGCTCGACGCCACGGCCTCGGCCGAGACCTTGGGCAAGGAACCGTCCGACGCGGATCTCGAGAAATCCACCTATGTTCTCCTCCTCGGTGTCGACGGCGCTCGTCGCACCGCCCAGGATCTCGTCAGCAGAGCCGAGGCGTCTCTGGACCGCGCCGGAGTCGAAGGGCACAGGCTCCGGCAGCTGTCCCGCTTCGTCCTTGATCGGCAACACTAAGGGGCGAGGCCCGGCTTTCTGGCCGAAGCCTCGATGGATCGGTAGCGATGACCACGTTCAAGACGGTGGCGGTGGTGGGCAAAGACGGCGGGAGCGGCCTCGAAGAGGGCCTCCGCCAGTTGGCTGCGGTCGTCCGAGGTGCCGGGGCCGAGTTGTTCCTGGAACCCGGTCTGGCCGGTGCTTTGCCGCATACCGAGGTCCTGGACACCCGGGAGCGGGATCCGGATCTCCTCGTTTCCCTGGGAGGCGACGGCACGCTTCTTCGGGGAGCCCGCATGGTGCTGGGACGGGACGTCCCCGTCGTGGGAATCAACATGGGGAACCTGGGCTTCCTGACGTCGATCTCTGCAAGCCGAATCGAAGAGGACATGGCCCGGGTGCTGGCCGGTGACTTCCGACGCGAGATGCGACGGACCCTCGAGGCCCGAGTACACCGGGACGGCGGGGACGTGGGCGTTTCCGTCGTGGCCTTGAACGACGTGGTCATTCACAAGGCAGGGGTCGCCCGGGTCACACGCCTGGATCTCTGGGTGGGAAATGACGGAGGCCGGGACGAGATCGGCAGCTTCTCCGGCGACGGGGTGGTGGTTTCGACACCGACGGGATCAACGGCCTATTCCATGTCTGCCGGGGGGCCCATCGTGGTGCCGGAGCTCGACTGTTTCCTGGTCACGCCCATCTGCCCTCACACTCTGGCCGTGCGCCCGATGGTGATACCCGGCGACGAAGAGATATGGATCCGGGCCCTGGACCGTGGGGAGCCCCTCGTGATGACGCTGGACGGACAAGAGGGACACGCCCTGGCCGACGATGACGACGTGGTGGTCAGGATGGGCGCGGCGCGGGTGCCCCTGATCCGTCTACCGGAGTATTCGTTCTTCACGACGCTCAGGAAGAAGCTGCATTGGGCGGCGTCGCCGTCGACGGAGGAGTGACGATGAGCTCGAGGAGGGCCAGGAAGGAAGTCTCGCCCGGGCAGGCCCGGCGTGACGGCCAGCACCGGGCTGGTTCCGCCATGGCATGGCCCGGCGCCCGGCGTCAGGGTTGCACCGCATGCTGATCGAGCTTCGGGTCCGGAACGTGGCCGTCCTCGAGGACCTCACCCTGAGCCTTGCACCTGGCCTCAACGTGATCACGGGCGAGACCGGGGCAGGAAAGTCCATTGTCGTCGATGCCCTGGGTCTCCTCGTGGGGGGGCGGGCGTCCGTCGACCTCGTGCGGGCTGGAGCAGACCGGGCCGTGGTCGAGGGGGTTGTGGACGTCGCCGGCCATAGCGAGGTCAGGGCCCGCCTCCACGCCCTGGGCCTCGAGGCCGAGGACGACCACGTCGTCATCCGCCGGGAGGTCACGTCAGCGGGGCGGAGTCGAGCGTGGATCAATGGCTCGCCGACCACGGCTACGGTGCTCCGCGATCTGTCGTCGACACTCGTGGACATCCACGGGCAACATGAGCACCAGCGACTCCTCTCTCCGTCGGTCCAGATGGAGGTCCTGGACGCCTTTGCCGGCGCCACCGGGTTGGCGGCCGACGTCCGGAAGGCGCATGGCAGGCTCGGTGAGTTGATAAGGGCGCGGGATGAAGTGGAGGCCCGCCGCAGGGAGCTGGGCCGAAAGGCGGACTTCCTGAGGTTCCAGCTGCGGGAGTTGGACGAGGCGGAGCTGGCAGACCCGGACGAGGAGTCGGCCCTCGAAGCCGAGCTCGGCCGGCTGGACCATGCCGAGGAGCTCTCAGGAACGGCGGCAGAGCTTCACGACGGACTCTATGGAGAAGATCGGTCCGTCGCCGACACGCTGGCGACGGCGCTCCAGCGGTTGAAGCGATTGTCCGGTCTGGACCCGGGGCTGTCCGAACAGGCCGCGCTCCTCGAGGGGGCCTACCACCAGATCGTAGAAGTGGCCCGGAGTCTGGGTGGATACGCAGAAGACGTGGACCTCGATCCGGAGCGTTCGGAGGTGCTACGGGAACGCCGTGCCCTCCTCAATGCGCTGAAGCGGAAGTACGGCGCCACGTTGGAGGAGGTCATCGCCGCTCGTGAGTCCGTGGCGGCAGAACTCAGGACGCTCGACTCACCTGAGTTGGACCTGGCCGCAATGGACGCCAGGGCCTCTGCGGCGAGAGAGCAGCTCTTGTCCCGGGCCCGGGACCTGTCGGAGGCGCGGCGCGGTGCGGCCCACGGCCTTGGGGTCCAGGTCTCGAATCTCCTCGACGAAGTAGGGTTGCTGGGCGGCTCCTTCGCCGTGGAGGTCGAGGCTCTGGACCAGGTTGCTTCGCGGGGTCTCGAATCGGCCCAATTCGTCGTCTCCCTGAATCCAGGCTTCCCCGCCGCGCCCTTGACCCGGGTGGCCTCTGGCGGCGAACTGTCGCGGGTGATGCTGGCTCTCAAGTCCGTGCTCTCGAACCTGGACCCGGTGCCGACCGTGGTCTTCGACGAAATCGACGCCGGCGTGGGCGGAGCGGTGGCGACGCAGGTGGGGGCCCGCCTCGAGGCCGTCGCGGAGGGACGCCAGGTCCTCGTGGTGACTCACCTGCCGCAGATCGCCTGCCGAGGTGGGCATCACCTCGCCGTCGAAAAGCACGTTCGCGACGGCGTGACCACTACGCTGGTCGAGGCTCTGGACGGAGAGGCCCGGGTGCGGGAAATCGCCCGGATGTTGGACGGAGCTCCGCTGTCCGAAGCCTCCCTGGACCACGCCCGTGTGCTGCTGGCCCAGGTCGGGACGGGCGCGTCGGGCGAGGAGGGGGTGGCGGCGGAGCGGGCCGGATGAGGGACTACCGACCCCAGGAACCGACCAGGACGCGAAGGGTCGTCTCGAACGAGCGAGTATCCGGCACCTGGCCACCGGAGCCCGAAAGCGCCTGCCGGTAGAGTGCCCGGAACTCGAATCTGGGTCCACTGTTGGTGAATACCGTGTTGTACACGAAGCCCACGGAGAGGCGTTGGACCTCCGCCTCGGACTCCAGGGTCAACACGGTTGGATCGAGCCCTGAGCTGTCTCCCGGAGTGAGGGCAAAGGTGTCCTCGCCCTTGCGGTAGTACTGATAGGACGGGATGAAGGTCAGGGCCTCGCCGAAGCGGAACCAGGGAGACAGCTCTACCAGCTGATAGTCTCCCGGGGACCAGGTCAGGGCGATCTCCGTGGCTGCCGGACGGAGGGCGAAATCGGGGTCGAAGACACGCCGAACCGTCGACCCGTCCTGCTGCATCCCGTACCGCAGGTCGGCCCAGACGCCCAGGCGCCTACCCACCCGCCCGTTCAACCAGCCCCGCACCTCGAGGTCGTCCTGCCCGTCACCAGTGCCCAGGTCCAGAGGATTCGCCGGGTCGGGTTGGCGGCCGGTACCCAGCCGGTACGTGACGCCCCCGCCCACGGAGAGCCGGGACGACGATTCCTGGTCACCCACATCGAGGAGCCGGAGGCTCGCCCGGACCTCGATATCCCCCATAGCCCACGGAGAGAGCCAGCGCTGGAGGGGGTAGGTTCCGGCGGTTCCGAAACGGGTGTCGGTGATCAGGGCCTGGAACTCCTCGGCGGACAGGGGAAGCGTCGCAACGGGGATCGTGCCCGGCGTTCCCACAATGCCCGCCGCCGCGAACCCCGATGCCACCTGGGCCAGGCGGCCTTCGATGGCCGTCGAGGCCGACGTTCCGGCGATGGGGGCGAGGGAGAAGCCCGTGTACATGGTCGTCAGAGCGCCATGGAGGCTCTGCGCTTCGGCCAGCAGACTGGTTGCGTCCGTGCAGGCGGCGGACCCGGGGTCCGTCTGACACTGGGACGTCTGGTACGCGTTGAACCCTGCGATCGCGGTCTGGAAGTCCCCCAGGAAACCGTCCGTAACGTTCGGGTCGAAGATCCCCGGGCTCAGTCCGGTATTCACCCGTAGTGAGTCGGCGGACCAGTCGAAGGCCACGGCGGCGTCGTGTTGGTCGAGGGGAACCGTGGCGCCCAGGTTCAACCAGTCGGTGAGTCCGAAGTCGAGGGACAGGGGAACCCGGATGCGGGCTCGCTGCACCACTGAAGCGGCGCTTCCCAGGTCCATTTGAAAGGGTTGGCCGCTTGCGTCGGCCACCGCCGTTTCGTATCCGGCCAGGGCCGGGAAGAGGCCGGGTCCCACCGGATTGGCCGTGAAGTCGACCCCGAGGGGTTCATCTCCCTCGACGGGGGTTCCACCCGTGCGGTCGACGCCGAACCTGGAGGTATAGGAAGTGAAGAGGGCGGACACCTCGAATCGGAGCGCACCCCCAGGCACCAGGGGGGCGTAGGGCTCCTGCGCCACGGCCGACGGGGCTGGTAGGAGGAGGCTGGCGAGGACGAGAAAGATGGTGGAGCGGCGCACGGAGAATTGGGTTGCCCGGCGGAAGAAAGGCCGCAAACGATTGACAGGATTAAAGATAACCCGGGGCGCCGCCGGCGATCCACACCCGGCGCGAGGGGCTCCGACCGGTTGACACGTCAGGTCGGGATTTCTAAGGTTCTAGGCCCATTTCTAGCCCTGGGGCACACCGACCAAGGGCTGTTCGTGGGAACCTCGCGGGAATAGCTCAGTTGGTAGAGCACCACCTTGCCAAGGTGGGGGTCGCCGGTTCGAGTCCGGTTTCCCGCTCTCGAGGGGGCGACGGCGATGGCCGCGCCCCCTCCGTATTTCCGGCGCCGTAGCCAAGTGGTAAGGCAGAGGTCTGCAAAACCTCCATTCGGCGGTTCGAATCCGCCCGGCGCCTCTGGCTTAGCCATAGGCGTGGGCGGGTTCGAACATGTTCGAGCCGGAGCGCCCGAGCGCAGCGAGGAAGCGGAGACGAGGGAGGAGGCGAAGCCCCCGGACCTCCATCCGCCCGGCGCCTCTGGCTTCGCCATAGGCGTGGGCGGGTTCGAACATGTTCGAGCCGGAGCGCCCGAGCGCCGCGAGGAAGCGGAGACGAGGGAGGAGGGCGGAGCCCCCCGGAGCTCCATCCGCCCGGCGCCTCTGGGTTTTCGGGCTGCCCCGAATCTCATGTGGGAACGGCTTGGGCGCCTGCAATGCTCCTGGTCCTGCGGACCGGAGGTGGTGAGGCAATCCTATCCGCGGTGGGCGGACGCGGTTGCCCCCAAAGTGATGGTTTCCCTCATCGCGAACGAACGGATCGAGGTCTTTCGGGGCGAGCTGTGTGACGCCTGTGCTTTGAGAGAGGTTGCGCCCCGGTCCGGTGTGACCGCATGGTGGCCGCGAAGGCGTCCGGGAGGGGGAGAGCACGGATACCGTAATCCGGAGGGACCGCATGAGATGGAAGGGCTTTAAGGCCTGGTCCGTCACACTGCTGATCGCGGGGACGCCACTCGTAGCGACGGCGCAGGCAACCGAGCCTGTCGCCGGTGACGGCAGTCCGGAGCGGGGAGAGCAGATCTACAACGCTCAATGCTCACGCTGTCACGGCATTGAGGGGGCCGGCGGACAGGGCCCAATGCTGGCTCGGCCCAATCTTCCGAAGGGCCGTTCGGTTGAGGCGATCGCGACGATCGTTGCGGATGGGCTCCCGGACGGCGGCATGCCGGGGACGTGGAGCCTCTCCGAAAACGAGGTGCAGCTCGTTGCCCGATACGTCCTGACGCTGGGGCAGATCCCCGTCGAGGACCTTCCCGGCGATCGGGCCAGAGGTGAAGCGATCTTCTTCGGTCAGGGCCGGTGCACGAACTGCCACATCGTCGAGGGTCGAGGAGAGGGCTTCGGCCCCGAGCTGACCGACGTGGGTGCGCGGCGGAATGCCGACAACCTCCGTCGCTCCATCACCGACCCGAGTGACGATCTTCCCTTGGGGACGGGGGTCATGGGAGATCCGGCCTTCGCGTCCCACCTGACCGTGCTGGCGACGGACGGATCCGGAGACGAGGTCTTGGGAGTCCGCCTGAACGAGGACTCGTTCACCATCCAGGTCCTGGATCGCCGTGGCCGGTTCCACTCATTCCGTAAGACCGAGTCGACCATCGAAAAGCAATTCGGCAGGAGCCTGATGACGGAGAGGGAGCTCACCGACGAACAGATCGAAGATCTGGTCGCGTATCTGGCCAGCCTAAGAGGAGCGACATGGAACTCCGTATCGGACCAATGAAGCGGGGGCAAAGGACGAAGCTCACGGGGACTCGTGGGCTCCGGGGTGCCGCGTTGGCGACTTTGACGGTGGCGCTCGCTGTGCCAGTCGTTCACGGACAGGTTCCCTACGAGCGCATCGTCGGCGCGATCGACGATTCCGAGTCGTGGCTCACCTATAACGGCACCTACGACGGACAACGGTTCTCGCCCCTGGACCAGATCAACCGCGAGAACGTGAGTGCGCTGCGTCCGGTCTGGATGTATCAGATGGGCCCCAGGGTGGGCCTGGAGGTTACGCCCATCGTGGCCGATGGCGTGATGTACGTCACATCGTCCCCTAGCAACGTCTCGGCCCTGGATCTAGCCACCGGTCGCCCTCTGTGGACGTTCGAGCCTCAGATCCGGGAAGATCTCCGTACCCTCGGCTTCCCACCGGTGAACCGAGGTGTCGCAATCCTCGATGACATGGTGTACGTGGGCACCCTCGACGCGCGCCTCATCGCCCTCGACGCTCGGACTGGAGCTGTCCGGTGGGAGCGCCAGGTGGCCGACAACGCCCTAGGCTTCTCCTTCACGCTGGCCCCCCTCGCCCTGGACGGGAAGATCATCGTGGGCACCAGTGGGGGCGAGGCCGGAATCCGAGGCTGGATCGACGCATACGATGCCAAGACGGGCGAGCAGGTCTGGCGCTTCTGGACCATTCCGGGGCCCGGTGAGCCCGGGAACGAGACGTGGGGTGGTGACTCCTGGGAGAACGGGGCCGGGGCGACGTGGCTCACGGGCTCCTACGACCCGGAGCTCGACCTGCTCTACTGGGGCATTGGCAATCCTGGACCCGACTGGAACGGCGACGTACGACCTGGTGACAACCTCTACACCTGCTCCGTCGTGGCTCTCGATCCCGATACGGGAGAGCTCCGGTGGCACTTCCAATTCACGCCTCACGACACCCACGACTGGGACGCGAACCAGATCCAGGTGTTGATCGACGCCGAATGGGAAGGCACGCCGCGGAAGCTTCTGGTGACGGCCAACCGAAACGCCTTTTACTACGTCCTCGACCGGGAGACGGGTGAGTTCCTCCACGGCAAGGAGTACGGGTATCAAACATGGGCTGAGGGTCTCGACGAGACCGGCCGGCCCATCGTCATCCCGGGAACGGATCCGACGGAGGAAGGCACTCTCGTCTACCCCAGCCTACAAGGCTCCACCAACTGGTTCAGCCCATCGTACAGTCCCCAGACGGGACTCTTCTATGTCGCGGTCCGGGAGATGGGGGCCGTGTACTTCAAAGGAGAGGCGGAGTACGAGGCCGGAGAGTATTACCTGGGCGGTGGCGAGCGGGCTCTGAGCGGTGACGAGGCGGCGGGGAAGATCAGGGCCCTCGATGCCCTGACTGGTGAGAAGCGTTGGGACTTTCCCCTGCTCACCCCACCCTGGTCGGGCGTCATGGCAACCGGCGGCGGACTCGTCTTCGGCGGGTCGAACGAAGGGAACCTCTATGCCCTGGACGCGGAGTCGGGTGAGCCGCTCTGGGACTTTCAGGCCGGTGGGGCGAGTCGAGCGAACCCGATCACTTATCTTCACGACGGAAGGCAAAGGGTGGTGATGTCGGCGGGGACCGCCATTATCGTATTCGGGCTGCGGGACTAACCAGGACAGGAGGTCCTCCATGGCGGTCTACATGCTCCGCGTGAACGGAGAGGAGCAGCGAGTCGAGGTCGAGCCGGGCACGCCGCTGCTCTGGGTGATTCGCGACGCCCTTGGCCTCACAGGCACCAAGTACGGATGCGGAATCTCCCAATGCGGAGCCTGCACGGTCCACGTCGATGGCCGGGCCGTGCGCTCCTGCCAGATGGGAGTGGAGGAGGTGGCCGGCGGAGCGGTGACCACGATCGAAGGTCTCTCCGAGGATCGAAGTCACCCGATTCAGGAGGCATGGATCGCCGAAGACGTGCCCCAGTGTGGGTACTGCCAATCTGGGCAGGTCATGGCGGCCGCGGCGCTGTTGGCGGACAATCCCAGGCCGACCGATGCGCAGATCGACAGGTCCATGGCGAGGAACGTCTGCCGATGCGGCACCTACAACCGGATCCGGCGCGCGATTCACCGGGCGGCTCGGGGGGGTGGATCATGAGCGAGATCAGCAAGGTCAGCCGACGCGATTTCGTCAAAGTGGGAGGATTGGCCGGGGCCGGGTTGGTGCTCGGTGTGCGCTTCCCTCGGGATCGTCCCTGGGCACGGGCGACGTCTTTGAGCCCGAACGCCTTCGTGGAGATCGACACCAGCGGGAAAGTTTCGATCTGGGTGTCCCAGTCGGAAATGGGTCAGGGAGTCTTCACGTCCCTTCCGATGCTCCTGGCGGAGGAGCTCGAGGCCGATTGGGAGTCGGTGAAGGTGTTGCAAGCACCGGCCCACCCGGACAAGTACGGCTCCCAGATGACGGGTGGCAGCTCTGCGGTACGGGGCCGTTGGGAAAGCCTTCGGACGGCGGGAGCGACGGCACGGGAGATGTT
>JAHEKK010000676.1:0-2062 GCA_024638395.1 Gemmatimonadota bacterium
GTCGCGGAACCGGTGCAGATCTTCGTGGACACGTTCGGCACCGGGCAGCGTCCGGACGACCAGCTGGCGGAGATTCTCCAGAAGGTCTTCGATTTCCGGCCCCACGAGATCATCCGGATACTTGGGCTCCGGAACCCCATATTCTTCCCGACGGCGGCCTATGGTCATTTCGGGCGGCCGTCGAAGAGAGTGGAGTCGGGGGCTGGAGAGGTCGATCTCTTTACATGGGAGCGGACGGACCGGGTCGACGATCTGAAGTCGGCCCTGGACCTTACGTGAACCCGCCGACCGGTGGAGAGTAAGAGGAGTCTCGGGGCAGGGTCCAACCCAACCAGGAGGCACGGTGATCGAGGTGCGGGTGGAGAACATCGGGCTCGACCGAACATCCAATACGCCGGTCGTGATCCTGAGGGAGGTGGGTGCGGACCGGGTACTGCCCATCTGGATCGGCCCTGGCGAGGCTCAGGCCATCGCGATGCAGATCGGGGGGATGGACGTGCAGCGACCCCTGACCCACGACTTGCTGGTGTCGGTCCTCGGGGGTCTGGGAGGCTCGCTTCAGCGCGTTTTGATCACGCGGGTCGAAAACAGCACGTACTACGCGGAATTGATTATCGAAGTGGACGGGCGCCTCGTTTCCATCGATGCACGCCCTTCGGATTCCATTGCCATCGCCCTCCGGGCAGACGCCCGCATCTACGCCGAGGACGCCCTCCTGGAGCCGTCGGACGAAGTTGTTTCGCCGCCCCCAAGCGACCAGGCGGAGGAGGCGGAGTGGGGCGTCAGCGGCGCCCAGCTCGAAGAGCACCTCCGGCAGCTCAGGCCGGAAGACCTGGGGCGATTCAACCGCTCTTGATCGTGCGGTTGGTCCTGCTCGCCACCGTGTGGTTCGTCGGGGCGGGCGTGGAGCCGCTTCATGCCCAGACCCGTGCCCTCGCCGGCCAGGTCATGGTTGGCTCGGCTCCGGCGGACACGGGGACCGTGATCCTCCACCGGGTTTCTCCCGATTTCGCCGGGGAGGTGGACAGCCTTCCCGTAGGCCCCGAGGGCCGCTTCGCGCTGCCGATCCCCGTGGGTACCGAAGGGTCCGACGTATTCTTCGCCTCCGTGCGGGTGGACGGCGTGTTGTACTTCGGTTCGGCCATCCACGACCCGGCGGAGGTGGACTCGGTGTACACGATACAGGCCTACGCGGGTCTACCGGTGCCAGAGGGTGGCGCGCTGCCCATCCGGGTCCGGAACCTCTTCGTGGAGGCCAGCGACTCGGGGTGGACGGTTACCGATCTCTTCGAGGTCAGCAATCAAAGCACGTTCACACTCGTGCCGGCCGGGGAGGGGGACACCTGGTCCCACGCCCTTCCCCAGGGTGCATCGGGGTTCCGGGTCGGCCAGAGCGACCTCACACCCGACCGTACCCGACTGGAGGGGGGGCGCGTACGCACGACGACGCCGGTGGTTCCCGGAGAGAGCATCTATCTGGTCCAATATCACGTGCCAGAAGGGCCCCTGAGTATTCCGTCAGAGACTCCGACGGACCGCTTCGAGCTGCTCTTTCGCGAGCCGGGGCCGGAGGTGAGCGTGACGGGCCTTGCCGCCATCGAGCCCGTGGAGGTGGACGGCACCACCTACCGGCGGTTTGCCGGCAACAACCTCCCTCCGACGGTGGTGAGGGCCGAGCCGGGGACGCGTTGGAACGCCACTACGTTGATCCCTTGGCTGGGGGCGGGCCTGGCGCTGGTTCTCGCGGCACTGGGGGGGTGGGTCGCTCTCCGGGGGAGTCGCCAGAGGGACCGTGGTCCGATCCTCGTCCAGGTGGCGCGCCTCGACGAGGACATGGCGTCGGGTAGACTGACCGCCGAGGAGTACGAGCAAAGGCGGAGACGCCTCCTCGGCTCCTTACCCCGCGGCCACCGATGACGCCGGAGCCCGGCGGCCCCGGGGCGCGGGCCGACTGCGAGTAGGATCATGTCACTCGTGACGACCCGGGGGATTCTCTTCCGCGCCCACCCCTACAGCGAATCCAGCCAGGTCCTTCGGTTCTACACCGAGGCTCTCGGTCTCG
>JAHEKK010000676.1:2072-2636 GCA_024638395.1 Gemmatimonadota bacterium
TCGGGGTCATGGCACGTGGCGCTCGTAAACAGGCCTCGAAGGGACGGGGAGCGGTGGACACCTTCGGTGAGGGTACGGTGGTACTCTCGTACCGCCCCACTCGGGACCTTCAATCCATGCGGGAATACAGCCCCTCGGTGTCGAGGTTGGGCCTCGGACGGAGCCTGGCTCGCCTCTCGGCCGCCTCCGTTCTGGCGGAGATCGTCCTCAAGCACGCGGGTCAGGAGCGACACCCGGAGCTGTTTTCCGGCCTCTCCGGCGCCTTGGACGACTTCGCCGGCATTGAAGAGCCGGACCTTCTGCCTTCCTTTCTGGCGCGGGCGTGGCATGTCGTCCACCTTCTGGGCTTCGCGCCGGAGCTCACCAGCTGCACGGCCTGTGGACGGCCTCTGGGGAGGGAGGAAATGGGTGCCTTCGACCTCGTCGCGGGCGGTGTGTGCTGCGGCGCGTGTCCCACGGCGTCCGAGTCACGCCGCCTGGGACCTGTCGCCCGTGACCAGCTGTCGGCCCTCGTCGAGGGGGCGATCCCGGCGGAGCTCATGAAACCGCAGGCCCACCTGTCCC
>JAHEKK010000677.1 GCA_024638395.1 Gemmatimonadota bacterium
GATGGGGTCCAGGAGCGCTTTCCGCATCCGGTCCAATCCCTCCTTGCCCATCCGGCTCAGCGACCGCCTGGCGGCCTGCCTCAGAGCACGGTCGCCCAGGGCCTCGATCAACCGATCGGCGAACCGGGCGTCGCCCAGGAGTCCCAGGGACTGGATGGCCTCGGCTCGGACCGCCGGAGCAGGGTCGTCCAGGAGCGTTCCCGCCACATCACGTAGGGTTCCGCCGGTGTCGTTTCGCAGAGCCCGGGCAAGGGCCCAGCGTCCGGCAGTGCCCTCCTGCATCAGGGCCTCGATCTGGGCGTCGAGTGCCGCGCCCACGCCCGAGAGCCCCAGGGATGCCGCCGTTGACAGCGAGCGGACCTCGGCCACGGGATCGCCGGACCCTCTTGCGAGCTGGGCCAGCGGGGCGCCGAGGCCGAGTGCGGCCCGGTAGGCGGCGACCCTGACGTTCGGGTCTGCGTGGTGGAGCAGGAACTCGGGGAGGGCCACAGTGGCCGTTGCCCGCTCGCCCAGGAGCTCGAGAGCGTAGACAGCCACCGCCGGATCGGGGTGCTCCAGGACTGACGGATCGATCCTGTCCACGCCGTGGGCTTCGGCGACCAGATCGAGAGCCGCGATAGCGCTGGACGCGTCGGAGCCCTTCAGGGCGGTGAGGATCTCCGGGTGCGACGTGAGGTCGAGCCCATCGAGTTCACGTCGCGGAGCGAAGTCTGCTTCGAGGGCGTTTCGGAACACGTTCAGGTAGTGGACTCGGAGATCCAGGGTGAGCCATAGCCACGTCCCGGCGCAGGCCAGGGTGAGGGCCGCCACGGTACGGTCGTTCGCGCCCAGCCCGAGCAGAACGAGGAGGACGAGGGAGGCTACCGCCTGCCCTCCCCGCTGCCCCAGGACGTCCACGATGGGCTTGGTTCGGGTCCGTACATCCACGGGGACAGCGACGAAGAGGAGCTCGCTCCCGGTTCGGAACAGAGAGTGTCGCAGGGTCCCGTCGGCGCCCTTCAGGGTAAGGGCAGCGACGAGACCCCCGCCGGCGGCCAGAGCGCCGGAACCGAGGACGAGCAGAGCCGGGACGATGGCTATGGCCGCGTTCACTCCGAGTCGGCGGACCAGCCACGACACGACTCCGAGCTGGACCACGAGGGAGAGGACGTTGATGGACAAATACACGGTGGCGAAGAACTCGCCGAGGTCAGCGGCCGGGATCGTGTTCTCAGCGGCGCTCTTGAAGAGGTAGTCCACGGTGGAGAACGTCGTGGCTGCGATCACCAGCATGAATGCGATCCGCCGCAGGTATTCGTCGCTCATGACCGACAGGCCGAGCTTCCCGAAGTCGATCATCGAAAGGGGGTGGCCTTCCGACAGCTCGGGAACCCTGAGGGCGCGAGGGACCGGGCTGGCTAGGAAGAACACGACGGCGGCGGCCAGGATCAGGGTCTGCGGGGGCAGTACATCCGTGAGGCCGCGGGCGAGGGCCGAGCCGGCGACTGCGCCGAGAACGCTGCCCGATCCGATGACGGTGAAGATCCGCTTCGCCTGTGTGACGGTGTAGAGCCCCCCGACCCGCGTCCAGAAGCGGACCACGAGGAGAGAGGCCAGGACTCCCGTCCACACGTACAAGGCGTAGAACACCCAGCTGCTGCCCAGCCCTGCCAGTCCCCAGAGGAGGAGCGAGCCCGCCCCGGCAAACACGAGCCAGCCGGTGAGCTCGCTTCCCATCCCGACTCGGCGGAGAATGCGAGGCTGCCGTTGAGTGAGCACCAGGGCGATGGCCGCGATCGTGAGGTAGACCCACGGCAGCCGGGTGGCGGAGACCCTGGCCAGGAAGAGCGCATCCCGAGCCGTCTCGAGGAGCGCATGGCCCATCATGAACCCGAAGAGCGTGAAGAAGGCCCGCGTGGTATCCCCCCGTTCCTGGGGCTCGACTCGACGGGCGAGGGTCGAGATCCACAGGCGCCACGCTTCGCCGACGGGATTCATCGCGGTGGCGTACGCCGCTCCCGAGGGGAAGGGTCGAGTCCGAGTGACGGCGGCGGGGAACGCATGGGGTCGTTGGACAGTATCCGTGAGTGTCGGGCTGCTCGCTATATTCTAATCGCGGTCCCGCCCTTCGAGAGGATTCCCCGCCGCGGATCATGATGATGAACCTGGTTGGAACCCGGGCCACGGCGGGCTTCGTATTGTGGGTGTTGGCTGCGGGCCCCGCCTCAGCCCAGGAACACTACCCGCCCCTCACCGAAGCCCAGGCCAACGAGGTCCAGGCCGCGCTTCGCGCAATGAAGGCGGACGAGCGGGGACCGTATCTGCGTATCCGGTGGTTCTGCGCGGACGGCTCCGTCCAGCCGCCCCAGGGAAGTGCCTGCGCCCAACGGGGTGGCGGCGTGCAACATGCCGAAATGTCTCCACGTGCTCTCGCCCTCGGACCGAGGGGCTTCCACCCGGGCACCATCCTGACAGGGACGAGCTTCGAGGAGCTCTTCGACGAAGCCCACGCCCACGACCGGTTGACTGAACTCCTCCTCGAGAACTTCCTCATCCAGGTCGACGACGGCTGGGTTCTTCGCCGCGCCAGATACTACCGGGGGGCACGCCAGGCCGAGGACGAGGAGCAAGCCGGGGAGGCGTTTCTCGAA
>JAHEKK010000678.1 GCA_024638395.1 Gemmatimonadota bacterium
CCGGGTGCACGGCCGCGCCCCGGCGCAGATGCTCCAGGGCATCCTGACCCAGTCCGTCTCCTCTCCTCCCGAAGGGGGTGCCGGCGAAGTCCGATACGGAGCCCTGCTCACGCCCAAGGGTCGGCTACAGTCCGACCTGAAGCAGTCCTGGTTCGGCCCCGAGGAGGAGGACGGCATCGCCCTCGACGTGCCCCGTGCCGGACTCGAAGGTGTGCTTGACACCTTCCGTCGCAGCTTGCCCCCGCGATTCGCCCGGGTGGAAACCCAGGACGGCCTGGCACTGGTAACCGTCCTGGGTCCCAAGGGGGCGGTGGCGGTGGGAGAGCTCCTGGGCGGAGATGCACCCGCCGGCTACCTCAACCACGAGGGTGGCGCACTGGCCAGTGGCCTCCTGGTGTCGAGAGGGGTTCGCCAACCCGATTCCTGGGACATCTGGGTCGACAGCGATCGCCTGGACCAAGTGGTGGCCGCCCTCACGTCATCCGGGGCGCGCACTGTGGCTCCGGAGGCGCTGGAGGTTCTGCGGGTCGAGAGTGGGTTTCCACGCTACGGGGCCGACATGACCGAAAAGACCATTCCCATCGAAGCGGGTCTGGAGGACGTTGCCTTCGACCACGGAAAGGGCTGCTACACAGGTCAGGAGGTCATTGTCCGTATTCTTCACCGGGGCCACGTCAACCGCCATCTCCGCTTTCTCCGTATGGGGGACTTCGGCGCCGGTCTCGAGGGAGAGGGTTCCGACGCCCTCGAGCTGTTCACGGGCGACGGTGAGAAGCCCGTCGGTTGGGTGACGTCGGTAGTCCAGTCGCCTCGATTCGGGGAGACCATCGGACTCGGCTATGTGCGTCGGGAGGTGGAGCCTCCGGCGAGTCTCCATCTGGGTACCCCCGCGGGGCCGGCAGCTCACGTTCTGGAAGGTCCGCCTACCGGATCTTGACGCGCCCGCCGCCCTTCGGTGGGGTCTCCGGAGTCTACCTCTTGATCGCCTCGACGATCAGGGCGCCGTGCTCCCGGCCGTTCTCGATGAAGATCTTGTTCGCGTTGTTGCCCGCCGCGATCACACCGGCGATGAACACTCCCGGGACGTTGGTTTCCATCGTATCCGGATCGTGGAAGGGTATGCCGGTGTCCTGATCAACGGTGACGCCCAGACTTTCCAGGAGACGCCGGTCCGGCCGCCATCCCGTCATCGCCAGGACCCAATCGTTCGCGAGGGTCCGTGTCTGCCTCGTCGCCTCATGGCGCAACGTGACGAAACCCGGCGTGAGCTCGACCACCCTGCAGCCCCAGTGCATCGGGATCTCGCCCTTGTCGATGCGGTTCTCGATGTCAGGACGAACCCACGGTTTCACGCCTCGGTCGAAGACGTCGTTGAAGTGCACCATCTGGACGCGCACCCCGTTCCGGTGCATTTCCAGGGCCGACTCGACCGCCGAGTTGGCGCCGCCGACCACCAGCACGTCCTGGGCGTGGAATGGATAGGGCTCCTTGTAGTAGTGGAGAATCCGGCCCGATTCCCCTCCTGCCACGTCCAGATAGTTGGGCTCCCCGAACCCCCCCGTTGCGATCACGACGGCCCGGGCGGCGAGTCCATGGGAGCGGTCCCGGTGTCGGACTTCCAGCCGGAACCCGTCCGGGCACCGGTGGATCGCCGAGACCTCGTGATGCTGGCGAACCTCGATGCCGTGGTGCTCGGCGACCCGGCGGTAGTACGCGAGGGCCTGTTGCCGGGTGGGCCGTGGCTCGGGGATGGTGAAGGGCACGTCCCCGATCTCGAGCCGCTCGGCGGTGGAGAAGAACGTCATGTAGTAGGGGTAATGCGTCAGGGAGCTGGTTATGCAGCCCATGTCCAGGATCTCGTACCGCAGCCCTGCCTTCGCGGCGGCCGCGGCTGCGGAGAGACCGCACGGGCCGGCCCCCACGATGACGAGATCGTGGACCGGCGTTCGGTCCGGACTCGATGGTTCTTCCATGGCTTCCTGAACGATGGTGGGCAGGGCATCGGTTCCCGAGATGGGTAGTCAATGTAAGCAACCCGGTGAGACGGGCGTCGCCCCCCGGCCGGGTCGAGGGTCCCGGTCCACGGTTGCTAACGCCCACCCCGCGGTGGGAGGTTTGGGAATGGAAAGTGCCGAGAAGGAAGCCCGGCGAGCCCTGGCTCGTCTCCAACGGTCCCTGGAAAAGACGCGTCGGGAGCTGCTGGCCTTGAGAGGAGCCCTGGAGACGGCTGAGGGAGAAGACTTCCCAGGGGAGGACTACGCCACCGTGGAAGGCCTGCTCGACCAGGCCCACGATTTCGCGACCCGCGAAGGGCGACGCCTGCAGGCGAAGATCCTGGCCGCGGGGGGTCTCGAGCCCGGCCGGGTCAGGCGGACAGGGGGTCTGTAAGTGGAGCTCCGGACGTGAGGCGCCGCCGGTTCATCGCCGCAGGCGGCGCCGTTACGGCCGCGGCCTTCGCGGCGCCCTGGGTCGCGGCGACTCGGAACCGGTCGGATCTCGTGATCCGGGGCGCGACCCTCTACGACGGCACGGGCGGACCGCCGAAGCAGGGTGACCTTTCCTTCCTCGAGGGGCGGATCACCGAGGTAGGGCGGGTTACCGCATCGGGGGCGGAGGAGCTGGACGGCAGA
>JAHEKK010000679.1 GCA_024638395.1 Gemmatimonadota bacterium
CCTTCTCAGCACTCTCACCCTCGTCACGTTTCTGTTCCTGATGTTCGTAGAGATTCCCGGACTATACGAGCTCTTCAACGTCGACCAGGCAGCCTTCCGTCCCCTTTGGAGCCTCGGGGACTCGTAGAAGGCGGCGGGGGGACCGCCGATCCCCGCCCATGCCCCCCGGCCCGCGACGCTCCACCAGTCCCTAGCCGAAGGCCTTCTTCAGGAAGGAACGGATTCGGCCCTCGTATCGCTTGACCACCAGTACCGAGGCGGACGAGTGGCGGGCCACCTTTTCCGGGATCTCTCCGAAGAGGACTTGTTGGTACCAGGGCTCCCTGGCGGCCCCCAGAACCACCAGATCGTAGTCGCGGCTGGCCTTCACGATGCCTCCGGCGATGGTCCTCGACTCCACGAGCCGGTGGTCCACGGGCACGTCAGCCGTGATGTGTTCCCGGGTCCGGGCCACCCAGCGTTCCGCTTCGGCCCGCTCCTCGGCTGTAGCGCCCGGGTCGATCACGTTGCAGAGGGTGATCGACATGTTGAAGGTGGGCGCCAGCGAGCTGAGGATCTCGGCAGCCAACAGGGCATGGGCGCCTCCCGCCGTGGGGAACAGGCAGCGATGGGGTGGGTCGGTGTTCGCGATCTTGATAACGGCCAGGTCGCAGGGCGCATGTCGGATCAAGCGGTCGGCCACCTCGCCGAAGACCCGGTCACGGGTGTTCGTGTAGCCCTTCCACCCCATGACCAACAGGTCTCCGTTCCGCCGCGACACCGTGGACAGGATGCCGTCGCCGGCCCGGTTCGCCACCACCAGATCGGTCGTGAGGCCGCTCTGGCGCATGGCCGCGTGTTCCTTCGCCCTGAAGAGGAGGGATTCGGCACGGGGCACGAAGCGCAGTCCCTCCTGGATGGGAAGCTGGCGGGGCACCTGCACCACGGTCATTGCGACCTGGTCGAGCCCGCGCGACCGGGCGATGGGATCGGCGTAGTCCAGCAGCGCGTAGACGTGCTCCGGGTTGTGTAGCGGAACCACGACCGACCGCCGTGGTGGGGGTTCCAGGGTCCGGGCAACCGGGAGGACCTTGGGCAAGACCTCCTGAGCCCGCTCCTTCACGTACCCGTAGTACAGGACCAGGCCGACGGTGACCCACCCCAGCGTGACGTACCACGCCAGAGGTTGGAAGGTGAACTGGTACAGCGCGAGCGCCAGGTTGAGGACGATGCCCAGCAGCGGCACGAGCGGGTAGAACGGGACCCTGTAGCGACGGGGTATGTCCGGCGCTTTCCTCCGGAGCACGATGACGGACAGGTTCACCATGGCGAACGTCAGGAGGAAGATCAGGCTCGCGGCCGACCCCACGGCTTCGATCGGCAACGTCAGAGCCATGGCGAGGAGAATGACCCCGGTGACTACGATGGCAACGTGGGGCGTCCTCCGTTGCGGGTGAACGCGGGCCATGGCCTCAGGGAGCAGGCGGTCCCGACCCATCGAGAAGGCCACTCGGGACGAGGCCATCACCGTCGCGTTGAGGGCCGACATCGTGGACAGCAGGCCACCGAAGACGATGACGGCCACGCCGAAATCCGGCATGAAGCCTTCAGCCGCGCGGACGATGGCTGTTTCGCCGTAGTCGCCCAGAAACTCCCAGGAGGGCTGACCGTTGGGTCCCTTGGCCGCAGCCAGCGAGACGAAGAGGATCAGCAGGTACATCACCACCGTGATGGCCAACGAGATGAAGGTGGCTCGGGGGATGTTCCTCTCCGGATCCTTGATCTCTTCGGCCACGGTGGCGATCAGGTCGTAGCCTTCGAAGGCGATGAACGTCAGCCCCATGGCCACCACCACGCCGCCGAATCCCTGGGGGAAAAAGGGTGAGAAGCTCGCTGCCGCCTCGTCAGGAGCAGCCCACACCGCCTTGAGCCCGTAGGCGATGAACACAGCCAGGACCAGGAGCTTTGACACGGTCAGGACATTCTCGGCCTGGCCGGTCACCTCGGCGCCTCGAGCGTTCAAGCGCACGAACAGCACGCCAACGAAGACCGTCACCGCGAGCATGGCACCGTGTTCGCTCACGACGCCGAAGGCGGCGTCGGCCAGTCCTGGGGCGTATTTGACGAAGAACTCCCAGAAGTACCCGGCGAAGCCGAGGGCGTAGAGGCTGCACGCCACGGTATACGCGAACCAGAGCAGCCATCCGGCGGTGAAGCCGACGACACCGGGGAAGGCCCGGCGTACGAAGGCGTATCCCCCACCGGCTTCCGGAATGGCGGCAGCCAGTTCCGCATATGCGAAAGCGGTAAGGAGGGTGACGCCGCCGTTGAGTGCGAACGCGAGGATGGACGCCGGCCCGGACTCACCCGCCGCAATACCCGTCAGGACGAAGATGCCGGCGCCGATCATGGCCCCGACGCCGATCATCGTGGCGTCAAATAGCCCGAGATCCCGGGCGAAGGTCGGCCCGTCGGTGTGGCTGTGGGGCGAGTTCACGGCGGACAATCAACTACCTGAGAGGCGCTCCGGGCAAGGAAGCGGACAGATGGGTTTTCGACTCGCCCGCGGCCGTTCGCCGGCTTAGGATGCGGGGCTCACCCCTTTTGCGGGGTATCTCCCCACACCTTGGAGGCTACCGTGGCTGCCGAC
>JAHEKK010000680.1 GCA_024638395.1 Gemmatimonadota bacterium
CCCGCATACGATTCGGTCAAGGACGATCTGGAGCGGCGCGTCGACCCCTCACGGAGAGCCCTCTTCCGCCTCTTTGCCCCTCCCGCTGACCAGGAACCCGATGCCCAGAGGTCCCGGGAGATCGCGCCACTGCTGGCCGAAGCGGCACGACGCACCCATCCCCTGCTGGACGGCCTGAACACGGTGGCGGCGCCGCTACCGCCCGTTCACCTCATCCATGGACGACACGACCATCTGATTCCCTGGGTCGAAACCCTGACGTTGGCACGACGCCTGGAGGGGCATACCCGCGTGCAGACTACCGTGACCGGACTCTTCGCTCATTCCCAGGAGGAGTCTTCGGGCCGGACTCGCCTCGGCGAGATCTTGCGGTTCTCCGGCGCCCTCCGGCGCGTCCTGTCAATCCCCCGGCCGGGTCGGAGTTGACGTCGGAGCCGAGCCTCAGGCCAGGTCTTCGAGAGCGTGTTGCGCCGCGCTTCTGAGCTCGGGATCCCGATCTTCGGCGCCCGCTTCGAGGAGAGCCACGGCCTCCGGGGTGCCGATTCGTCCCAGAGCCCGCAGGCCTGCCACACGCACCGGCTTCGTGGGACGCACGAAGAAGCTCGGCGTGGCCCTCACACGGATTCCGTCCACCGCGTCGGGATCCGATAGCTTCCCGATTGCCCGAAGCACCTCGATCAGCACCACGTCGTTGTCTTCCTCCAGGAGGCGAGCCCGGAGTGGGGCCGAGGCCGAACCGAGCCCGAGGGTGCCCACACATTGGGCGGCGGCCGCCCGAACATCGGGGTCTTCGTCGGCCAGGAGCGGGAGGAGCGACGCCCCCGCTTTCGACTGGCCGATTCTGGCAATGGCCATGACGGCTTCCCGCCTGACGCGACCATCGGCGTGGGATAGGCAGGGCTCGAGAAGGCCCTGCGCATCCTCGTCGGCCATGGTCGCTACCACCGATACCGCGTTCCGCACCACGTACCACTCGGGGCGATCCAACAGGTCTTCCACGGAGGGTCTGGCAGCCTCTCCGAGGAAGGCCAGGCCATGGACGAGGGCTCGCCGGGTGGCAGGATCCTCGGACGTCGCCAGTTCCTCGGCGAAGATGGGCGCGATCACTTCGCCGAGCCCCGACGCCACCTGCAGGTATTCACCCCGTTCCTCCTCGTCGCCGGCGCTCGCCAGGCGTTGACTCAAAGCACGCACCACATCGGGCGACACGAGTCTTCTGGCGACCTGGGCCACCGCCTCGTCACCATCCCCGGGTCCGAGCAGGGTCACGAGGATGTCGACGGTGGCCTCCAGGTTCGCATCCACGTCGACTCTGGCGGCCTGAGCTTCCAGGGGCCCTACCCAGCTCCTTCGTTTCGTGGGGCTTCCTGCCATGAACAGCTCGACGCCACGCCGAAATTCGTCCGGGCTCATGGGCTCCGCGTCTGCCCCATCCTGCCGATCAGCGTCGGATGCCTCGGGGTCGGAGGTCGCCGCGGAGGCCTCGTCGACTCCCGTGGTATCGGCAGTCCGGGTTCCTGCGTCGCCGGGGGCCTGGGGCGCGCCGGTGGGTCCCGGGGGGCTGGCCACACCCGAGGTTCGTGGCGCCGTGTCGTATCCGGGGGGGTCCCAGTCGCCGCCATCCGGAGTGGTCCCAGCCTCCTCGGACGTGTGGGTTTCCTTGGCGAGCGCCCCTGCGAAAATGGCCTCCGCGGATCGCCCGAGAGCGGGTCTCTCGCCGGCCGGCACCCCGAACACGACCTGGAGCTCCTCACCATGGAACCCGGCAAGCTCCTTGAGACGGCGGTGACGCCCGGAGATCGACGCGATTCTGAGGCTATCCAGGAGTTCGCCCACCAACCGTGCGTCGAGGCCCGGGCCCAAACGCATGAAGTCCACTCCGCACTGCTGCATGCCCTCGGCCAGGTCGTCGATCTCGGTGCCTTCCTCGACCCGCGAGCCGTCGGCCCACAGGCTCCCCTTCCGGCACTCGACCATCAGACGGTGTTCCTGCAGGCCCGAGGACACCCCATCCAGTTGCTCCTGAATGCTCGGGTGACGGAGGTGAACGATCTCCGTGAGCGCATACGCCCTGGCGAGCTTGGCAACCAGCTCCTGCGAGTTCGGCATTGGCGTCGTTTAGGGGTGTTCGGTGGATGGAGAGCGTGGCCGTAGAACCCCTTTGCAGAGCGGGTCCGGAGGGAATCTGCGGGCCTCCTCGGCTGAATCTACCAAGGGTTGCGCTTGATGGGCCACCGGCCCCGCCCGATCTTCCCCATCCGATCGCTTATCCCCCCTACCCTTCGGACCCATGGCCAAAGCCAAGGCACGCTCCATCATCGCGGGACTCTCGGTCGCGCTATCCACTCTCCTGTCCCACCCCGGTTCGGCTCAGCAGGACCTCACCACAGCCCACCTCGACGGGATCCCGGCCAGGACCATCGGGCCCGCCGCCATGAGCGGCCGGATCGTGGATCTGGCCGTGGTGGAGTCGGACCCCATCAAGTTCTACGTGGCGTCGGCAACCGGCGGCGTGTTCAAGACCAATGACAACGGGATCACCCTTGTGCCGGTGTTCGAGAACGAAGCCACCCACTCGGTGGGCGCCATCGCCGTTCATCAGAGGGACACCTCCCTGGTCT
>JAHEKK010000681.1 GCA_024638395.1 Gemmatimonadota bacterium
CGTCGCCGACGAGATATACGGCCAGATGATCTACCCGCCGAACGAGCATCTCTCCATTGCGACGCTTCCAGGCATGCGCGAGCGGACCGTCACCCTGAACGGATTCTCCAAGACCTACTCCATGACCGGCTGGCGAGTAGGGTATCTTGCCGCGCCTCGGGATCTGGTGGAAATGCTGACCGAGCCCCGCCATACCCTCTCCATCAACACCTGCACCATCAGTCAGCATGCGGCGCTCGCCGCCCTCACGGGCCCTCAGGAGCCCATCGACGCGATGATCGCGGCGTATGCCGAACGCCGCGCATGGCTCATGCCCGCGCTGACCGACGCCGGCTTCACCTACGGCCACCCGGGCGGGGCCTTCTACATCTACACCAACGTTTCCTCCACCGGCATGCCGGCTCCCGAGTTCTGCGAGAACCTCCTCCGGGAGACCGGGGTGATGCTGTTTCCGGGCACCATGTTCGGGGACACCAGCAAAGACTACATCCGGATCAGCTATCTCCAGCCCCTTCCCCTCATTCAAGAGGCGATGGACCGCATCGCCACTTTCGTGTCCCGCGCTCCCCTGGCCTCATGACGGCTCCCGAACTCGAGAAGAGTCCCGACCCCGAAGACCGCTTCGTCGGTATCCAGATCAGTCCCATCAGCTTCGTCGACGAGGGCGTCGAGACCGTCCTGCACACGCTCCAGGACCGGGTCGGCGTCAACGTCCTGATGCTCGGAACGGTGAGCTGGCTCGGCCTCAAGTCCGGACGATCCATCAGCCACGAGCTCGACGGGTGGCCCGATCACGGCGTCCCGGAACCCTACCAGATGCGGGGCGGGGCCTACTTCGACCCCGATCCCCGGTACTACACCGACACGTTCATGGCCGACTACCGGAGTCGAGACCCGGAATTCGAGGACCGTGATATCCTGAAGATGGTGGTGCCGGCGGCCCACGAACGCGGTATGAAGGTCTACATCGAGTTGATGGAACCCTTTTTCAAGTACTCGGGCCACGGATCAGCCGGAACCGTCGAGATCCCGACCCTCGCCCAGGCCATGGAGGTGGACCTCTTCGGCCGGATCGGGGGCTCGCCCTCCACGTCGAATCCCGAGTACCGTCGTTGGATCCACTCCATGATCGAGGATCAGGTGCGGAATCATCCCATCGACGGCGTGATGTGGTGCAACGAGCGGAACTCACCGCTCGACACCCTGATCCAGGGGGGCGCACCGGGGGATTTCTCGCCGGCGGCCCGGAGAGAGGCCGTGGAACGGGGGATCGACGTGGAGGCGTGCCGGCTGGCGCTCCTTCGCCTGTACGACTTCATGCAAGAGGCGGCGGCGGGCAAGACCTTCGTGGACGGAGCCCTCATCACCTTCCTTCGTGTGCTGCTGGACAACCCGGAGGCGCTAATCTGGGAGAAGTTCTGGCTGGAGCGGAACAAGGACCTGGACCGGGAACTGTACGGCTTGGTCAAGTGGTGCCGTCCGGACCTTCCCTTCGGGCTGAACGTTTGGAACCGCAATCACTTCAACCTGATTCGACGGGCCCAATGGCCTTGGGCCGAGCAAACCCGGTACGCCGACTTCGTGAAGCCCATCACCTATCAGCACCAGGCGGGCGAGGTCTGGTTCAAGGAGCTCTCCTTCTTCCGGAAGACCATCCTCCGGGACTTCGCGCCCGACGAAGCCACCCGGGCGTTGTTCCGAATCCTGGGGCTGAACGAGGCTCCCTTCGACGAGCTGGTCGCCGCCGGAATGGACCCGGACACCTACGTCCATGGCCAATGCGTGGACGCTCTCCGAGGCGTGGATGGCGGGGCCCGGGTCTACATGGGAATCGGAGTCGACGCGCCACGGTCCCGGGCCGACACAGCGAGGTGCTCCAAAGACATCGTCTACCGGTCGGTGATGGCCACATACCGGGCCGGCGGGCACGGAGTCGTCCTGTCGCCCAACTACGCCTCCATGCACCTGACCCACCTCGACGGAGTCGCCGAGGCGCTGGATGAGCTGGGGCTGAGGTGAGGTTCCAACGGACCGTCGAGGGTGGCACGCTTGTCACTCCGGAAGGAGAGCGCCCGGGAACGATCGGTATCCGGGACGGGAAGATCGCGGCCCTCCTTCCCCCGGATGCAAGACTCGAGTCGGACGAAACGTGGAATGCGGCGGGTCTCCACGTCCTGCCGGGCGCCATCGATATCCACTGTCATCTCCGCTCCCCCGCGTATCCTGAGCGGGGTACCGTAGCATCGGAGACCGCCGCCTGCGCCGCCGGAGGGATCACGACCCTCTTCGAGATGCCCATCACCGATCCCTGCTGCAACAGCCCGGAACGAGTAGCCCTTCGACGGAATCACTTCTCGGCCACGGCCCTCGTGGACTTCGCACTCTACGCCGCCCCGGCCGAGCTGACCCCGTCCGCGTTCGAGGCGCTGGCCGACGCCGGGATCGTGGCTCTGAAGATCTTCACGATCCCCTCGCCGCCCGGGCGGGAACGGGAGTTCGACGGGCTCGCGTGGCCCGACGCCGCCGATCAGCTCCGGGCCCTCGAGTTGGCGGCCCGGTACGGGCTCCCGGTCGTGGCCCACGCCGAACATCCCGAGATCCTGGCGGCGGGCGCTCTCCA
>JAHEKK010000069.1 GCA_024638395.1 Gemmatimonadota bacterium
CGCTCGGCCATGTCAGCCACCCAGATCGAATGCCAGGATACGGTCGCTCTTTCGAACGCACGGGTACCGCGCCCTGAGATGATCCGCGAATCCCCGATAGTAATCGAGCCACCAGAAGGCCGACCGCTCGAATACGATGAAATCGCCGCCGCAATGGCGCATGCGGTCGAGTTCCCGGATAGCCGCGTCGTCACCGTCCGGGTTGCCCCCGTGTGCACCCCCGATCTCCGGAAACGGGAGCGCGCGGCGTCCTGCCACCGATTGCGGAAGAAGGCAGCTGTCGCCGACCAGGAGCAGTGTCGCCCCCTCGGGAACCACGGCGGCGATCTCGCGGTCGGCCAGTGTTCGTTCTTCCAGCCACTCCGAGAGGTCTGTGCCCCCGGCCACCTGTGAGGTAGGCCATCCGGCCTGCTCGCGGTGACGCTGCCAACGATCGCGGGCCGGGTGCGTGAAGCCGTCGTGCCAGGGCTTGGACGGACCGGTGAAGTGCCAGATACCAGGTTCCTCGAGCAGCACCTCCCGTGAGTCCTTCATCCGTTCTTTGAACGATGACTCCGGCCAACGTTCGAGCCAGAGAAGGCTGGTGGCTACGTTCCAGCGCGGATCGATGAGTCCCACATCGCCGGAAAGCACGGCGTTCAGTCCCTCTTGATCCCGGAACGTCAACTTGTCTGCGTGCTCGCGCAGGTATGCAAGGACCCGCCCGGCGATCCCCTTTGCCCTCCACCGCGCGAGATTCAGGACCAGGACTCCCGCATTGAAGTAGGGATTGTTGGCCTGAGGCGATTCTCGAAGGTTGACGGGCCCACCGGGCCAACCAAGAAAGGGGATGAGGTAGTCCTGGACCGCCAGCAGGGCCTTCCCTTCGAACGGTACGTTCCACAGCTCGCTGAGGTCGGCTTCAACCAGCACGTCACTATCCAGGTAGATGGCCCTTTCGAAAGACGGGGGCACGGCCTCCGCGATGAGGAGCGTGAAATACGTCGCCGCCGTAACGTGTCCCGAGACCCAGAGGTCTTCGAGGCGGGCCATGTCCGGCTCATACCACCGGATCGTTACTCCTGGACGGGCCTTGTCGACGGTCTTCTCGAGCTTCCCGCGCCTTTCCGGATCGATGCCACCGTCAATGAGGTAGACGACCGGATCACAGTCTTGGTGCAAGTTGACCAGCGCAGAGTGCAGGGTCACCGCCAGAGGCATGGCGTAGGCGTCGTCGGCCCCACACACGAGAACGAGCGGCTCGGCGCTAGGCATAGCTCATCGCCCCTTCGAGCAAGCGCCCGAGCACTTTGTCCGAGTCGAAGTACTGCTCGGCCAGGCTTCGAGCCGCCTCGGAGTGGCGAGCGTAGTGTGCCTCTACCTCGCGAATACCGTCCACAGCCTCATCGCCGGTCCGGAAAGCCAGAACCCCCTCCCCAACCGGGATGACCGGAGCGAATCCGGTGTCCTGGACGACGACCGGCCGACCCGCAGCGAGGTAGCACGCAGAGCGGCCACTGAACCAGCCGGACTGGCCGACGACGTAGCCTTCCTTGGCAACGGTCCACTCCGCCTTGGACGTTTCGATATAGGAGCGGTAGCTGTCGAGATCGGGACAGACCCGTGCTGCCTCTACTACCTGCCACCCGCGATGAACCAGGAGCTCCCGGGGCCCCCGGCGGGTCTTCCCTTCCCCCAGCGCAACCTCGAGCGTCGTGGGCGCCACCCTCGAGGGTAGGTCGAGGAAGCGCCGAAACTCGACGTCCTTCTGTCCGTACGAGCGACCCTCGTACTCGAGGCCCTTGAAGCTCGTCCAGTTCATCACGGTGGTGAAGACATCACGGTGGGGCGTCTCCGGGTGCCACTCTGAAAGCAGGATCGGCTTCCGCATCGGGAGCCATGTGTGACCGGTGTCGGGCACTGCAGGGGAGAAGCACTCCCCATAGCTGAAGAGGACGTCGTGGGTGTCGATCAGACGGCGAAAGTGGGTCTGCCCTCCCGCAAGCTTCACTTGGGTGAACACCGGGTCCGTGTCCACGAAGGACAGAACGGGAATGTGCCGAAGACGGTTGGGGTGCTGAAGGGATCCGGAGATGTTTATCAGCAGGTCTGCCGATCCGAGGACTTCGGCTCTCCGCCTGTCCGACATCCCGTACCACCTCGATCCGAATTCGAAGTGGTATGCCCAACGGTCATCCAGACCGTAGCGCGACATGACGCGGGCGAGGTACTCGACGGCGAACCCGGCTTCCTTGGCCACCGAAGCCTTCGAGGCATCGTACGGACAAAGGCCCGTATCCTCGAGGTAGTAGACATCGTGCCCCAGCTCGGACAAGCCGACGAGGTACTGGAGATAGTCCCAGGTCACGCCGCCGAGGGGATACTGACCGATCAGGCCCGAAACGACGATGCGAAGCCGGGAGGTGCTCACGATGTCCGCCGGGCCCCATCAGGCGACGAGGGGTAGTCGGCTCCGGAGGGTGGAGGTCCCACGCCCAAGCTCAGTTGACCCAGTGCCGGTGCCGATGGGGCGACCATATGGTAGCCAGTAGCCAGGGCCGTTTGCCCACCCCCCCCTTGCTCCTCGATCGGAAGGCGTGCATGCGAGCTCTCCCCGTCCATCACCAGGGCCCCCATTTCCGCGGCGACCTTCTCGAGGCCGTCCAATACGGTTGCCTCGGCACACCCCACATCGAGCATCACGCGAACGAGGAAGAAGAACGAGGCGAGGAAAGAGAGGACACTCGGAAGCCACGTTCCGCCCGGTGGCGGGATCGTGATGAAACCGGCCAAGATGGTCAGGAGCAGCACCGGCAAGGCTCTCACCGAAGGGCTTAGTCGAAGCCGTACGAGCTGTCTTCCCTGTCCGTGCTCTTCGGTCGCGGTCAGGAGGCGCACCCGCCCTACCACTCCGCCACGTACCTCGAGATCCCAGCCCTCGTACGGTCCCGGTCGAAGCACCGGGACACCCTCCCTGGCCAAGCACCGTTCGAGTGCCTCCACCCATGCGGACGGCGTGTGCCAACGCTCGCTCCAAAGTGCGCCTTCGCGGACGCCCAACCAACTCCACCCTCGGAGTCCGCGACGGCGCCAGATGGTCAGCCCCTGTGCTAAACGACCACGGAGACGCGCCGCGGGCTGCACGAGATGCAACAGTCCCACGGTGGTTCGATACCGTAGCTTGCCCAAGAATCCCAGCCCCGCCGGAGCGGATGCCCGGACCGCACCCTTGACCGCCTGCGCGACCGAGGCCATCACCGCCAAGGTCAGGATCGGCGTGGACACGACCAGGAGTGGGCGCCAGGCGAGTCCGAGAAGAACCAGAGGCAGAAGCAGCCCGAGAATGAGGTACCACTCGGGCATCAAGGGGAGGGCCCACCACGTCCCGGGTGCGCGTTCGTAGAGGGACTGGTATGGAGCCTCGCCCCAAAGACCGTGGTACACGCGCTGCGGCCGTACCAGGGCCTGGGCCGTTCCGCGACCGTAGATCCGTCCCGCCCACGACACGTGCCCAACGACGTTGTATTTCCCGGGCCACTTGTCCTCGAGGAGCGCCTCGGCCCGCCCGTAGCCCACCTGTTGCTTCAGGTACCTGCGTATGGACGGACGCCGGTGGTGCCAGACCAAGGCTCCAGGGTGGTGGCCGATCTTCCACCCGCGTTCCTGGATCCGCCAGCACACGTCCACGTCGTCCCCGGCCGTGCAGAACCTGGGATCGAAGCCACCGATCTCGCGCAGCCGATCGCGGCGAAAGGCCATGTTGCACCCCGGGACGTGCTCGGCTTCCTGATCGGAAAGCAGCACGTGGACGGGGCCGCCCGGAGAGTTCGCCACCGCCTGGGCCAGGGGGGGATCGGTCGCCGGAGCGAGGTTGGGCCCCCCCACGCATGTCCAATCCGCCTCCTTGAAGGCGTGGACGACGTAGCGAAGCCAGTGAGGGTCCGGGTACGCGTCGTCATCCAGGTAGACGACGATCTCACCCTCGGCCTGTTTGAGGCCGGTGTTGCGGGCCGAGCTCAGTCCCCTGTTTGCCGTGCGAATGAGGCGGGCCGGGTACCCAACCACGATCTCCGAAGTGCCGTCGGTGGAGCCGTCGTCAACAACGATCACTTCGAAGTCGGGGTAGTCGACCTCCTGCAGGCGGCTCAGCGTTTCAGCGATGGTCTCGGATCCGTTGTAGGTGCAGATGACCACGGAGACCTTCGGCGCATCCTCACCGGGGGGCAAGGGAACGGCCGACAGAGTCCTCCGCACCGTCTCGAGGGCCGGCTTTGGCTCTCTACGCCGGCTGGTCAATCCAAACTCCCAGTCCTCGATCGCCTGTCCTCCTCGGTACCAATCGTCAGTCCATGAGAAGACGAAGAGGCCGGCGCAACCGCTGTCGAAGGCGGTGCGGATCTGCCATTCGAGGCTGTCAGCCTGAGCTCTGGTTCCGTTCCGAAGGCTGTCGAGACCCACTTCGCCGAGGAGAAGGGGACGGTCACGAGCCAGGTTGTGGAGGCGGGCGAGGTATTTCCTCAGCTGGAGCCGCTGCTCGAGGAAGACGTTGAAGACGAGGAGGTCTAGGAAGGGAAGCTCGAGATACTCTGTCGTGGGGTAGTTGACGTAGGTGACTAGGGCCGCCGGATCCTCTTCCTTCGCTGCGGAGTAGAGGCGGCGGATGAAGGACTGGGTCCGTCGGGTGCCGTGCCAGCGAACGATCGGCGAGGGGATCTCGTTCCCGACCGCGTAGCAGAGGATGCCGGGGTGCCCGGCGTACGCCCGCACGGTGCTTCGGATCGTCGCCTCGATCTCACGGTGCATCCGCTGATCCAGGAACGTCACGTGCTGAGCCCACGGGATCCCCACCATCACCAGCATCCCGAGAGACGCCGCCTCGTCCAGCAACCACTCAGGGGGGGGCGTGTAGGTACGGACGGCGTTGAAACCGTTCGCCGCCATCATTCGGAGGTCTTGCTCAGCGACAGAACGCGCCGGGAACTGCGACCCGTCCGGCCCAGGCGCAAACGTGCCGTACGTCGTGCCCTTTACGTAGAGCTTCTTTCCAGACCGTTCGAGGAACGAGCCATGAGCGACGGGAAGAGAATTGTCAGATGGGAAACGGCCTCGATCCACGGGCGGGGCACCTACCTGGGATGAGTACACACGGGGGCGGTCTGGGCTCTCGGGATACAACGTATCGGTCTGGGCAGGGGGGTCGCGAGTCTGTGCGTGCAAGGCTCGGACCCTGGATCGAACGGCCCGCGGCATAAGGACCCGGCTCCGGTGGAATGCCCCGTCCCTTCTCGCCACCGGGCACTCGCTGTCGGCGTTGGGAAAGCGTATCACCATGCTTTCGTGACCTGGATGTTGCGATTGGGCCGCAGGGGTGTGGGACACCGTCGACGGGCCATCCGAGGTGTGCCCGACGCCTCCGCAACCCGGGGCGCGGGGTGGCGAGGCACAGGCGTTCCCGCCGACTGTGACCGCCCTTCCGTCTTGCGGAGCGCGCTCCAGGGCCTCTGGCCTGACGGCTCGTCGGACGTCTGGAACTGCACCTTTGGGCGAGAGCGGGGAGGGATCATTGCACATCCACAGAGTCATCCCCGGTCTCGGGCTCCTCGCTCGGAGAGGCACTCTCCCCAGGGGGTCCGCCGCGGCCCTGTTCTTGGTGTGCGTGGCCCCCTTCCCCTCCACCGCCCAGGAGCTCACCCCCGAGGAAGCCCGCCTCGTGCAGTGGGTCGACGAGAACGTCGCGGAGGCAGAAGCGCTCCTCCAGACCCTGGTCGACATCAACAGCGGGACGATGAATCACGCCGGAGTCCAGGAGGTCGGGCGCAATCTCCGCCACGAATTCGACGCTCTGGGCTTCGAGACGCAGTGGTCCGACCAGACCCAGTCCCATGTGAACCGTGCAGGCCACCTCCTTGCATCCATGGAGGGGACCGCCGGGCGAAAGATGCTGTTGATCGGACACCTGGACACGGTGTTTCGAGGAAGAAGACGCGTTCCGGCGCTTCCAGCGGACTGGAGACGGCTGGGCGACCGGTCCGGGCATCGACGACATGAAGTCGGGAGAAGTGATCGCCCTGTTCGCCCTGAAGGCCATGGCCGCCGCCGGGGTCCTGGACGGAGCTCAGATCCGGGTCGTCTACGCAGGAGACTAGGAGAGCCCCGGGGCACCCCTCGAGGAGGCTCGCCGGGATCTGATCGAAGCCGGCCAATGGGACGACGTGGCGCTCGGGTTCAGGCGGGGATCCGGGACGATGAGGCGGAGTGGGCCACCGTCGCCCGCCGAGGCTCATCGGGCTGGAAGCTCACCGTGACGGGCGCCAGGCCCACTCTTCCCGGATCTTCACTGGGGACGTGGGTGCGGGAGCCATCTTCTAGGCTGCCCGGATCCTCCACGATTTCTACGGCCGCATCAAACGAACTTGGCTTGGCCCGATTCCACGTATGCCAGGTCGGCCTGAGGCTTGGTTTGCAGGGCGAAGAACCCCCAGGTGGGGCAATGGTAATCGCCGAATTCCATGATGGTCACGGGAGCGTCCGGATCCCCGTACTCCACGCCTTGGGCCAGTTGGACCAGCTCGGCGTCGTCCAGACCGCTGAGGTCCGTGGGCGCGACGGTGCCCCTCGGCGCGCTCAGCCAGAGCCCGTCGCCACCGCCCCCGTCAGTCCCATGGCCGCCAAGGCGATATAGACCTTCTTCAGCGGTGTCTGAAGGCTCCGGTTGGAACTGGCCATGGGTCCTCCCGTCGATTCGTGAGGTTACGCGGACGTGGGTTCCCGGAATTCCCTCTCCGAGTTTGGACAAGAGTGGCCGGAGGGATCCGTTTCGTCTAGGATCGACCCTGCCCAGCGCGGGTTGCCTGCCCGACGCTTTCAGGGTGGCACGCTCCACGCCCTCCCGTACCCATCAAGCAACGGATGAATCCCGAAGAGCTGTTCAGCGCAATCAGCGATCGTTACCGCTTGCGGGAAGAGATCGGCGCGGGCGGCATGGCCACGGTGTACCTGGCCGAGGACGTCAAGCATGGTCGCTCGGTGGCAGTCAAGGTGCTCCGTCCCGAGCTGGCCGGGGCAGTGGGGCCCGAGCGGTTCCTCCGTGAGATCGAGATCGCCGCGGCACTCACCCATCCCCACGTTCTTCCACTCCACGATTCCGGGAGGGAAGGCGAGTGGCTCTACTATGTCATGCCCTATCTGGATGGGGCCTCTCTGCGTGAACGGTTGGTCAAAGGGTCCCTCCCGGTTCCTGTGGCCGTGCGGCTTTTTCGCCAAGTCTTGGATGCGCTGGGGGCGGCTCACCGCCAAGGGGTCGTGCACCGGGACGTCAAACCCGGCAACATCCTCCTGAAGGGCGACCACGCCTGGGTCGCCGACTTCGGGGTCGCACGAGCGGTCGGCGAGGCCATCGAGCGGGAGCGCCTGACGAGGGTGGGAGGGTCGGTGGGCACTCCCCAGTACATGGCCCCGGAGCAGGCGGTGGGGGATCCCTCCGTGGACCACCGAGCCGACCTCTTCTCCGCAGGCGCCGTGATGTACGAGATGCTGACCGGATCGTCCCCTTTCGGGGGAGAATCGGACACGGCCCTCATCTCCGCCCTCCTCACCAAGCAACCTACTCCCCCGTCCGAGCTCCGACCGGATGTGCCGAAGGGCCTGTCGGACCTCGTCATGAGGTGCCTGGCGAAGGAGAGGCGAGACCGGCCCGAGTCGGTGATCGCCGTCCTGCGGGAGCTGGACGCGCTCGGCCCCCACGGGGTGCCCGAATCGGAATCCGAGGAAACGATGCCCTTGATCCGATACGTGGCCCTTGTGGTCGTTGCGCTCCTGGGGGCCCTCGCCATGACACTCTGGCCGGACCTCGGTGGTAGAAGGGTGGGGACGGGCCTGGATGCGGACGTGGCCGAGGTCCTCAACCTGGTCGAATCCAACGAGATCGCCGAGGCGGCCCGCGCGGCGCTGGCGATCGAAGCTCGCTATGGACCCCAGCCCCTCCTGGAGCCCGTATGGCCTCGGATGGCCAGCCCGATACGGGTGGACTCCGAGCCGCCGGGCGCCCGAATCCGTTTCAGGTCCTACGGGGGTGGGGAGTGGTCCGAACTGGGCGTGACGCCTTTCGAGAACGACCGCTTCCCGGTGGGAGCCTACCGGTTTGCCCTGGAGTTGGACGGCTATCGACCCGTCGAGAAGGTGCGTTCGTTCATCCCCCGGAACCAGCTCGTGGAGCTCGCCCGGTCGGGTATGGACTACCTCGAGGATGCCAGCTACGTCATTCAGGCGCGACTGTCGCCGTCGGACGACGAGGACGACGGGATGACCCACGTCTCGGGCGGCTTGTACGGCACGGTGCCCGTCGTCGGTTTCGGCACAGTGGAACCGCGGATCATTCCCGGCTTCTGGATCGACCGCACCGAGGTCGACAACCGCTCGTACCAGGAGTTCGTCTCGGCGGGTGGCTACGAGGACCTGTCGCTTTGGAGTCCACAGCTGCCCGGCGGGGAGGGGGTGAGCGGATCGGGGTCGCCGGCCGAACGCTTCGTGGATCAGACGGGTCGCACGGGACCCGCCGGCTGGACTCTGGGCCGGCCTCCTCAGGGAGCGGACGACCTGCCCGTCGGAGGCGTCAGTTGGTTTGAAGCCGACGCCTACTGCCGCTGGAAGGGCCTTCATCTGCCCACCTTGTTCCACTGGGCCAGGGCCACGCTTCCCAGTACGGATATCTGGATCCCGTTCAATCCCCTTCTACTCCAGTCATCCAACTTCGACGACGCAGGTCCACGGGCGGTCGGAAACCCCGAGGCCGTCGGGATCTCGGGCGCGTTTGACTTGGGAGGCAACGTCCGCGAGTGGGTGTCCACCGGCGCGGGCGCGGACCGACTATTGCTTGGTGGCGGCTGGAACGATCCGGTCTACCGCCTTCATGATCCAGCCCAAGCCAACCCCCTGCAGAGGGACGCCCAGGACGGGTTTCGGTGCGTTCGGTACGAGACCCCTCTCCCGGAGGCGCTTGGGGGTGACCTGACCTACCCCGAACAGGATCTGGCCCGTCCGGCGTCCATGTCCGACGAGGACTTCGAGGCTCTCCGGGTCCGCCATTCCTACGACCGAGCAGCCCCCCTGGATGCCGTGATTGACTCCACCGCGCCTCGCGGCTGGGGCGCACGGGTGGAGTGGCTGACGGTCAACTCGGCCTACGGAGAGCGGATGCCGATCCGAATCCATGCGCCTGCCGAATCGTCGCCGCCCTTTCCGGCCCTCGTCTTCTTCGGAGGGGGCAACGTGATCCGCAGTCGAGAAATGGAGGACCCGCAACCGCCTTTGGACCAGTTGGTACGAGCCGGATACGTGCTGGTCGAGCCGGCCTACGACGGCACGTTCCAGCGGAATGACGGCCGCACCCTCGCCCGGCTGGCGGGTCCCGAACAGGGCCAGATCTTCTCAAACTGGGTGAAGGACCTGGGACGGACCCTGGACTACCTGGAGTCGCGTGCCGATGTCGACAGCCGACGCGTATCGTTCGTGGGTATCAGTCTGGGCGCGTCGATCGCTCAGGACCTGCTTCCCTTCCTGCCCCGCTTCAGTGCTGCCGTCCTCTACAGCGGCGGACTTGGCGTGAGGAGTCCGCAGCCGGCGCTGGATCGAGACAGAGCTCTCGCCGCGCGGGTTCAAGTGCCCGTCCTCATGCTGGGTGGGCGCAACGACCACACGCACCCCGTAACCCATCAGGAAGCCCTCTTTCAGGCCTTTGGGGCCGCGCCCGCTGAAAAGAGATTCAGGATCTTCGAGGCCGGTCACTGGCCTCTACCGATGGGCGAGGTGTTGCGAGAGACGGTGGAATTCCTCGAGGGGACCGGCGGACGCTAGGGGCGCTCTTCGGCTGGGAGGTTCAAAGGGCCTTTGTGGCGGGAAGCGGGGTGGGACGGGGCACGGGGTTACGAGGCAGAGCAGGGGAGACCGGAGACGGGGGCCGACGCGGGCGCGAGAGCTCAAGGTGTGGTAATTGGTCGCCGGCGGCGTACGCCGCGGGCCTACGCATGCGACGAAAGCCCGCCATCTCCTTGAGCTCGGCCTCGGCGACGGAGTGATGGCCTCGGCGTCTCGGGGTGTCGGCCAAGACCGCCGGGAAGGCCATTCGGTGGCCGCGGGCCGCCTCGCTTGGCCCCGCGGCTCTCGTGATAGACGATCTCTGTCAGGACGGCGAAGCAACCCGTCGTTTGGACGTTCACAAAGGGAGCCAGACGCCTCGAGACGAGCTGCTCCCTGCCCGAAGCCGCAGCCATGAGAGGGTGACGTGACAGGGACCTCGGACGCCCCTAGTCTCAAGGGCCGTCGTCCCAGCAACTCGAA
>JAHEKK010000682.1 GCA_024638395.1 Gemmatimonadota bacterium
GCCGCCGGGGAGAAGGTCTGGGGGACCTTCCCCTTTGCTTCTGCGGCCTTTCTGGGAGGACCCCGATCGGTCCGCTCCCTCCGCTTCCAGAGATACGCCGGCGACGCACTCCTTCTGGGCAGCGCCGAGGTGCGACTCCCCATCTGGCAGATCTACTTCCCCGTCCCCTTGGATATTGGCGTATACGGTCTCGCCGATGCGGGCCGGGTGTGGAGACAGGGCGAATCGTCGGACACGTGGCACACGGCGCTGGGAGGAGGGATCTTCTTCGGCCTGGTGGATCGGTCGGAGGTGGTGCGCCTGGCGGTGGCGTGGGGTGAGGACCGGACAGCCTTCATGGCCGGGTTGGGCTTCATCTACTAGGCGGCCCCGGCGCGAACTAGGCGGACGCACCTGCCCGCTGTATGGTTCAGCGGATCAACCTGTAGCAGCAGCGGTATCCGGTCGTACGATGAGCATGTCCACTACTCCCCAAAGCAGTTCGATGGGTCGGGGCACCCCACTTTCACGGCGGGGCGGCCTTGCCCTGACCGTGTTCGGGCTCACCGCCTTGGTTGCGTGCGGCCCGGACGAGCCCACCGGTCCGGGGAACGTGAACAACGAGGGACCCGAGCTCGATGCGGGGCTGAGCGCCCGTCTGGCCGCCCACCGGATGGACGGTCGGATCGAAGAGCAGCTGGAGGTCAAGCTCGGCCGTGGAGTGGACGACGGGCTGGCCGAGGTGGGCCGGCTCCTCTTCTTCGACCGCGTTCTTTCCCTGACGGAGGACAACAGCTGCGCCGGGTGCCATGGGCCGAACGTGTCGTTCAACGACGCCGTCTCGATCTCCATCGGCGTCGACAACAACCTCATCGTCGGTGAGGGCCGGCAGGGACCGCACAACCTCCGGCGGGCGCCGAGTGTCATCAACGCCGCCTTCTTCCCGCGTCTCATGTGGGACGGCCGCTTCGAGTCTCTCTCCCTGGACCCTTTCGACAACTCCGATGGCTTCGCCTTCCCCGCGCCCGAGGGGACGTCTCTGTCGAGGCTCGACCACCTCCTCGCCGGACAGGCCTTCACGCCGGTGGTCTCGCGAATCGAAATGGCAGGCTTCGACTTCGTCGGCAACGCCGACGACATCCGGTCGGAGATCGCCAGCCGCGTCGACGCGATCCCCGAGTACCGGCAGCGGTTCGCCGAGATCTATCCGGCCATCGATGCCGGCGACCCCATCGACTACGACCGCATCGCCGAGGCGCTCGCCGAGTTCCAGTTCACTCTCGTCCGAGCGGATGCTCCCATCGACTGGTACGCCCGGGGGGACACCAGCGCGCTGACGCCGTCGCAGAAACGCGGCGGCATCCTGTTCTTCGGATTCGAGGCCGCGTGCTTCGAGTGCCACATCACGGAGGGGTACGCGAACCAGATGTTCAGCGACTTCAAGTCGCACAATCTGGCGGTCCCTCAGATCCGTCCGGTCACCACCAACGCCGACTTCGACGGGCCCGGCGACAACGAGGACTTCGGCTTCGAGCACGTGAGCGGCGACCCGGGGGATCGCTACAAGTTCAGGACCCAGCCCCTGCGCAACGTGGCCTTCCAGCCTTCGTTCATGCACAACGGGGCGTACGTCTGTCTGGAAGACGCCATCCGCCACCACACGGATGTGTACACCACCCTCGACAACTACTCGAACACCATCCTGCCGGAGAGCCTGCGGGGCCCCATGGGTCCGATCCAGCCCATGCTCGATCAGGTGCACGCCCTCAGCGCCGAGCCCCGGGACCTGACCGAGGGCGACATCGACGACCTCGTGGCGTTCATGCACGCCTTGAGCGACCCCGATGCCCACCCGGATCGCCTCGCATCGCTGATCCCGGCCAGCGTTCCCAGCGGCCTCCCACTGCAGGCCTTCGACTTCAACCGATCCCCCCCGAGCTGCAATTGAACGACCGGGGCCGAACATCCCCGCCCGAACTCGGCGACATCCTTGGTCAGTACGCCTCCCTGCGCCGGAGGACCCGAGCGGTAGCCGAGTGTATCCCCGACGACCGGCTCGA
The DNA here is from genome assembly GCA_024638395.1 of Gemmatimonadota bacterium. Classification (GTDB taxonomy): domain Bacteria; phylum Gemmatimonadota; class Gemmatimonadetes; order Longimicrobiales; family Gaopeijiaceae; genus JAHEKK01. The sequence continues at coordinate 2,040 of JAHEKK010000682.1, forward strand.
GTACGCTCCCGCGCCGGGCCGCTTCACGCCTGGTGACATCCTTCGCCACATCGGAGCCGCCGAGCGCTGGATGTGGGGGGAGAACGTCCAGTTGAGACCGTCCAGGTATCCGGGCCACGGCCCCGAGCTCGCCTCCGGTAAGGACGCCGTCGTCACCTACCTCGCTCGGATGCAGGACGAGACGGCAGAGATCATCTCGGGGCTGACGCCCTCCGATCTCGAGCGACGCTGCTCGACGGTAGGGGGCATCGACATCACCGTCTGGAAGTGGATCCGGCTGATGTTCGAGCATCAGATCCATCACCGGGGCCAGCTCTATGAGATCCTCGGAGGGCTGGGCGTGGCGACGCCACCCCTCTATGGCCTTCGGGAGCCCGAGGTGCGCGCGCGGAGCGAACCTCTGGAGTGACCCGGGGCCGATTTGCACGGCATCGGACCTCGCCTCTATGATGACCGCCGACCAGGCCTGACCGCCTGCGGTCAGCGGCCCTGAACGCGCGCCTTCGCACCGCCCATCGGAGCGCGCAATGTCGAAAACACGCCGAACGAGACGCTCCCCTCTCACAAGACCCTCG
>JAHEKK010000683.1 GCA_024638395.1 Gemmatimonadota bacterium
CCCGGAGCACGGTCCCCGGACCCGGCACCCCGTGCCGTGGCCGCGCGTCGTAGGGAGCGGGTGGATCGTCCACACGAACTGTATCGATCACAGGTACCCCAGTTGTTCGAGACGCTCCCGTAGGGGATCGAGGCCGCCTTCACCAGCCGAGGCAAGGTCGGCAGGCCATGGGCCGAGGCGTTCTTCCAAGGTCTCGATCATGGCCGTGGCCCGGTCGGCGTCTCGCTCATAGAGGTTGTGGAGCTCGTCGGGGTCCGCATCCAGGTCGTACAGCTCCGTGCGGCCGTCACGGCGTACGATGCATTTGAACCGCTCGTCCCGAATGGCCCGAATGGCGGACTCGAACCTGGACGTGTCCGTGCCTGGGAATCTGCGCTGGATGGCGGCCACGTTCGGCACCAGATACTCCGATGCCGCGAAGTCCCGACCCGGGCCGTGGAACAGGGTTCCGCTGGCAGCCGGATCGCCCACCGGACCCCGGTGGCCCAGGAGCGCGGCGATGGAGGGGAAAACGTCCACCAGCTGGGCGAGTCCTTCTTCGGCCCGTCCCCGGTCCAGATCCGGACCCCGAGCGACGAGGGGGACGCGCACCAGCGGTTCGTACAGACCGTACTGATGATCGAACAGGCCGTGTTCCCCGAAGCTCTCGCCGTGGTCCGAGGTGATCAGCAGCAGGGTGTCCTGGTCGCGTCCCAATGCGGAGAGGTGATCATCCAGAGCCCCGACCATGCCGTCCAGATAGCGCAGAGCTCCGTCGTATAGTGTCCTGAGGTCTTCGATCTCGTCCGCCTCGTAGCGGTGCTCGCCGGCCATGGCGCCGAAGGGGTCCATGGGGATGCGGGACACGGCCTCGCGTCGGGCGGGATCGACGAAATGGTGCAATCTGTCCGGCGCCAACCGGTACGGCAGGTGGCAGTCCATGTAGTTCATGAAAAGGAAGAAGGGCTCGTCGGCGTTTTCGGAGAGCCACTGACGGGCCATCTTCCAGGCCCGCGCCGCCCCCCGGTCCTTCTGCAACCCTCGCCGAACCGCGCGGTGTGCGGCACGTACCGCCCGTCCCATGAAGGACCGCCCGCCTCCCGCCAGGCCCTCTACGTCTGCCGCCACGTCGAATCCCCGGGCCAGATCGGTGTGCCTGCTCACGAAGGCGTTGCAGGAGAAGGACGCCGTGCGATACCCCCTGGCCGACAAAAAGGAGGCACAGGTATCGATCCCCTCGGTCAGGGTCTGTGTGTCGAAATCGGTCCGGTGCCGGGAGGGGTACAGGCCCGTGAACAGTGAGGCGTGGCTCGGGAGCGTCCAGCAAGACGCCGTGTACGCCCGGTCGAAACGTATGCCCCCTTCGGCCACCCGGTCGATGTTGGGCGTCGTCGGACGTTCATGCCCGTAGCAGGACAGGTGATCGGCCCGGACCGAGTCCAGCACGATGAGGACCACATTCGGTCCCCGGGGGGTTCCGGTCATGACGCCCTTCCCCGCTTGGCCAGAACGGCGTCGATGACCTGGGCCACGCCCTCAGCCGTGGCGTCGTCCGTGAAATGGTGCTCGATGCGCTGCCGACCGGCTGCGCCCATCCGCTGGCGCAGCTCCGGGGCGTCCACCAATGCCCCGAGTCCGGCCGTCAAGCCCGCCACGTTGCCGCTTTCGACCAGGAGCCCCGTTTCCTCCTGGACCACCGTTTCCGCCACCCCGTCGACGGCGAACGCCACGACCGGTAGACCCCGGGCCATGGCCTCGATGACCGAGCGGGGGTGGGGGTCGGCTACGGCCGTGTGCAGGAAGATGTCGGAGGCGTCCAGGATATCCATCACGTCTCGCCTGAATCCCAGGATCTTCACCCGGTCGCCAAGGCCTTCGGCTTCGATGCGGCCTTCCAGGTCACGTACGTAGCTCGGATCCCGGTCGGTCCGGCCCGCCATGACGAACAGGCGGCGGATGCCACGCTGCCCCATTGCCGAGAATGCGTCCAGACCCAATTGCTGACCTTTTCGTGGCATCAAATGGGAAACGGAGGTGATCACCACAGTGTCGGCATCGGCCCCCAGCTCCTGACGCATCATGTCGGCCCGTTCGGAGCGCGGGGCACTCACCCTTTGCCTGGGAATGCCGTTGTAGACCGTGACCACCCGGCCGGCACCTGCGAACCGGCCGACCGAATCTCCGCAGGCTCGGGACACGGCCACCACGCCGTCGGCGAAACGGAGATAGCCCATGCGGCGCCAGGATTGGTTCCACGCCATGCCTCGGACGTGGGTCACGAAGGGCACCCTGGCCAACCGGCTGGCCAGGAAGGCAATGCGGGACGAGCTGTGGGTGTTGTTGGCGTAGACGAGGTGGGCGTTCCACTCGCGGATCTCCTTCCGCAAACGCAGCATACCCCATTTGTCCAAACGGCGAAGGGACCGGTATTCGATGCCCTCGGCGTCGAGACGCTCCGTGAAGTCGCCGGATCCGGGCACGAAGACCCGTACGTCGTACCGGCTCTTGAGCCGGCCCAGAAGAAGCGTGAGGCTGTTCGTCGGACCCACCCAATCGGCCGTATGGGAGACGAAAGCCACCCGTGGCCGCGCCTCCCGGGCATCCGGGGCGAGGACTGGCAACCGGTCAGCCCCGG
>JAHEKK010000684.1 GCA_024638395.1 Gemmatimonadota bacterium
GGCGCGTAGCCCCACGGGCCATTCCTGTTTCCCGAAATCGTCATGACACTGCCAACCGTTCAGGTAGACGCCGTTGAGTCCTACTGGCGCGTCGGCTGCAAACGGCAGATCCAGCAGGGCCACCCGTAGGTCCGGCGGCAAGTCCGAAACGAAGTTGCGAATCGGGAGCCAGCCCGGACTCACGTAGTCTAAACGGGAGCGTTCGGGTCTCCAGAGCTTGTTGTAGTACCACGCGTGGTGCCCCATCGGCTGGGCCGAATAAAACGTCGGCCAGACCATGGACAGGAAGGCAGCGGGCCTGGCACTGAGGCTCCCTCGGCGCCCGACTTGGCGAAGTCGCGCCAGCGTGGGCATCCGCCCTTCCGCCACGAACTGGTCGACTCGTTCGATCTCGGCCGCATCCAGGCCAATCAGCACTACAGGGTGTCGTTTGTGGCTCATCTGCTCTGCTCTGACTTCGGGCGAGTTACGGGGCACCAGATTCCTCCTCCTTGCAGGCTCTCCTCCGCTGCGCGGACTCCCTCGACCGCCGCCAGGCCGGCTGACGGACCTGCCGCCTCGACGGGCGAGTGTCCCGCACAAGCAGCAACGAATGCATCCAGCTGTGCCCCGAAGGCCGCATCGGCGATCGTGCCCCACCCCGTCGCACGCCGCAGGGCATAGCCGAAAGTCTGAGCCACCCGGGCCGTGGCGCCGCCGCCCGCCAACATCACACGATGCGTGCCGCTGTCCCTACGGACCTCGAGCCGTTCCGTGTAGGAGGGCCCGTATCCGACGACACAGCGGGCCCTTAGCCCCGAGGCTGTCTCTACGCGGAGCTCATAGAGCTCCTCGCCACGCAACCCTTCGGCAGCCTTGGCCTGAAGCGTCTCTACGGGACTGCCCCCGAGGAACCGGACCAGGTCGAGGGCATGGCACCCGATGTCATGGAGCACGTCGTGGGGGCGGACGGCGCGGTGGTCCTGGCCCCAGCGATCCTGCTCCGATACGAAAACATACTCGATTTCCGCTTCGGCCGACGTGTCCCACAGCCGTCTCCGGAGGCGGCGGTAGGGGTGGTAGAACCGTCTATTGAACCCAACGAGGAGAGGCCGTCCACTCCGCCGCTGCGCCTCGACCAGGGTCCGTGCACTCAGGATTTCCACCGCCATGGGCTTCTCGACCAGGATTGCCAACCCCCGTTCGAGGCATTGCTCCCCGATATCCGCATGGGTCTCCGGGGGGGTAGCGACCAGAACCCCGTCGGGCGCGGCCTCGTTCAGGACTTCGTCGAGAGTGCCACGGCACAGGGCTTGGGGCAGTGCCCGCTTCACCCACTCCAGACGACTGGACTCGGGCTCTACGGCGGCCACAATTCGAACTCCAGGCCGCGAGCGGACCGCCTTCAGGTGGTAGCGCGCAAAGACCCTCCCACAGCCCACGACGGCCAGGCGGAATGGAGCAGCTATCGGACTTCCGTCCGCGCCGGAAAGAGAGATCGACTTCGGTCCACTAGTGGATCCAATCCTTTTCACCCGCCTCCACTCGCACGGCCAGCCTGTTCCCCGGGGTCGGTAGTGGACAGGTGGCGAAATCCGTCCAGACGCAGGGCGGGTTGTAGGCGATGTTGAAGTCCAATACGACGCGCCCTAGTTCGTCAGGTGCGTCGAACCACACATAACGACCGCCCCCATACGTTCCGTCTCCCGACGTCTGATCGGCAAAGACCATCATGAACCGCTCTTCCGCGGGATCGCCCGTGACGTCCAACGTGTGACGCTCGCCGTCGATCCAGAACTCGACGTAGGCGGGAGAAGCCTGCTCCGAGGCCGTCCCAAGAACATTGGGGACCACCACAGTCTTCTCGTGGGGCACCCACCGGGCGGTCAACCTCCAACGGGTGCTGATCGGATAACGGTCGATCCCGTTGAACGCGCTGTACACCGGGCTCCGGTTGTTTCGAACCCGGAGAGCATACTCGTCGCCTCGGCGAACCAGAATCCAGTTCCACGGTCCGTGTCGGAGCACTGTCGATTGTCCCGGTCCCACGCCTCCCAGCGTGGCTTCATCCACCAAGGGATCTCCCAGCGTATCGGGCGGAAAGGCTCCCGATCCTGCCCGTAGGCTGAGGGTTGAGTCCACTCCCTGGATCACCCGGACTCCCGGTTCCGCCAAGAACCGCACCGTCGAATCCTGGAGAGTCACGCGGCCGACGATGGGCGCGGTGCCTTCGCCGGGGAGTACCAGATCATTTCCCGGATCGGAGCCTATCGTGGTCTCGCCCCCCTGTAGCCAATGAAGGGCGATGAGCGAAAGCCACGAGTCCGGGGCCTCCAGCTCCGCCACACGGGCCGCGTGAAAGGACTCCACAGCCGCTTGGTGGGCTGCCGCCTCGACGGGAATCGGCTCGGGGCCCTGGTCACCGCACCCCGCTGCCGTCAGCGCAAGGAGTGCGGCCAACGTACGGACGGAACGCCCGACGCCGTGTCTGCATCTCCTGGTGTGTTCGTCCATGGACCCATCTCCTCACTGATCGCTGCGTGATTCTGACCCGCCATGTCCTCCAGGGAAAGGCCGCGCCTTCCGTCAGACCGAGGCCCGAGCCAGGTCGCACTCGTCACACCCGATCTCG
>JAHEKK010000070.1 GCA_024638395.1 Gemmatimonadota bacterium
GCCGCATGAGCCGTCGCGCAAGAACCCGCGGCAGACCGCAGCCCACGGATCTGGCGGCCCGGATCCGCTCCTTTCCGGAGACGGGACTCGGTCGGGGGTGGGAGTCCACTGCCGTGACGCTTCTGACGGGATTCCTCGTGGTCGTGGGACTGCTCACCCTCCACAGCGGCAGCTCGGTGATGGCGGAGCGCGACGACCTGGCCCACTACACGTTCGTGACCCGCCAGGGGGCCGGGATCGCGGTAGGACTCGTGGCCATGGCCATCTGCGCGCGTCTCCCCACGGCATGGTGGAAGAACCTGGCGTGGCCGATTCTCCTGGCGACGTGGTTCCTTCTGATTCTCGTGATCCTACCCTTCACCCACGCCATCGCCCCTGAGATCAACGGAGCCCGTCGCTGGTTGCAGATCGGCTTCTCGATCCAGCCCTCCGATCTGGCGAAGATCGCGATCATCGTATGGACGGCCTCCCTGTCGGTGAGGAAGCAGGACGCCTTCACGAGCCTGAAGCGGGGGATGGGACCGTTCGTTGTCGTCTGGGCGGCCCTTCTGATCCCCATCGCGTTGGAGCCCGACTTCTCCACCGCGGTTCTGGTAGCCCTATTGGGGGCCACCGTCCTCTTTGCCGCCGGCGCCCGCCTCGGGCACTTCCTGATGCTCGGGGCCGTGATGGCTCCGGTCGTGGTCCTCAAGCTATCCACGGGGTACCGGGGAGAGCGCTGGAGCTCGCTGTTCCTCAATCCGGGCGACGCCCCCACCGGCTCCGCGTTTCAGAGCTACCAGAGCCTCATTGCCGTCGGCTCGGGAGGCCTTACGGGCCTCGGATTCGGGGAAGGGCAGCAGAAGTACGGATTCCTGCCGGAGGCACATAACGACTTCATCTTCGCGATGATCGGTGAGGAATGGGGATTCATGGGCGTCCTGATGGTGGTCGTCGCCTATGCGGGGCTGATCCTCGTCGGTTTCCGTATCGCGAGGAGAGCCCGGGATCTGATGGGTGAGTTCCTCGCCATCGGTGTGACGAGCCTCATCGCCCTTCAGGCCTTCTTCCACATCGGCGTCTCCCTGGGGGTTCTGCCTCCGACCGGCCTAGCCCTGCCCCTCATGTCCTACGGCCGCTCCAACATGCTCATCACCCTGGCGGCTCTCGGCATACTCCTGGCCGTGGCTCGGGAGGCCCCCGAAGGGCGTTCCGGGCGGCGGACCCACCGGGCGGCGGCGTGACCGTGGTGGTCTTCTCCGGAGGCGGAACGGGCGGCCATCTCTATCCGGCGTTGGCCATCGCCGATGCTCTCACCGCGCTCCGTCCCGACGTGGAGCCGCACTTCGTGGGGGCAAGGCGTGGGATCGAGGCGAGGATCCTTCCGGAGCGGGGGATTCCTCACACTCTCCTCGGCGTCGAAGGGCTGTCTCGTACGCGCATGCTGGGCAACGTCCGGGTGGTGCTGCACCTGGCGCGGGCCACGATGGCCCTGGTTCGCGTTTTCCGCCGCCTGAAGCCGGCCGCCGTGGTGGTGACGGGCGGCTATGCGTCGGCACCGGCGGGACTCGCCGGCGCAGCCCTCCGGCTCCCCCTGGTGATGCAAGAGCAAAACGAGCAACCGGGGGTCACGACCCGGCTCATCGCCCGTTGGGCCACCCAGATCCACCTCGCCTACCCCGAAGCCCGGGATCGTCTGCCTCCCGGCGTACGGAGCCGCACCCGGGAAACGGGGAATCCGATTCGTCCCCCGACGGAGATCTCCCGGACACAGGCCCGAGCCGCGTTCAAGCTGCCCTCCGAGTCGCCGCTGGTGCTCGTGGTGGGGGGAAGCCAGGGGTCCGCCGCATTGAACGGCCTCCTGACCGACGTGGTGACCGGAGGCCATGTGGAGGAGCCCACCCACCTGCTCTGGGCCACGGGACGCGGCCACTATGAGTCCGTCATGGACGCCGTGTCCGGCAGCGATACGTCCCGAGTCCGCATCGTCCCGTACATCGATGACATGCCGTCGGCCCTCGCGGCAGCCGACATGGCCGTTACCCGGGCAGGGGCGATGACCACATCGGAGCTACTGGCCTGGGGCGTCCCCGCCATTCTGGTACCCCTTCCAACCTCGGCGGAGGGTCATCAAGCCCGGAACGCCGACGCCCTCCAAGCAGCGGGGGTGGCGCTACACCTGCCTGAGAAGGGTCTCACCGGAGTCGAACTCTGGCACCGTGCCACGGCGCTGCTTCAGGACGCGGACGCCCTGTCCACGATGCGAGAGCGCGCTCTTCAGCGGGCCCGTCCCGAGGGCGCCCGGGACATTGCCCTTGCCGTCGCCGAGTGTCTTCCCCTGCCGGAGGAGACGGCGTGACCGGCCGGAATGCTTCGCCAGAGGGCGTTGGAGGCGGCGCTCCGGTGGCCGACGGTCGTGGCGACGACCTCCTTCTCAGCGGGCCGGTCCACTTCATGGGCGTCGGGGGCGCAGGCATGGAGCCGCTGGCGGAGCTCATCCTCCGGAGCGGCGGCCGGGTGACCGGCTGCGATCAGAGCCAGCGCAGGAGTCTTCAGCGACTATGTGACCTTGGATTGCACTTCTCCAAGGGGCACGCCCCGGAGCACCTCGAGGGCGTCGCGGCACTCGTCATTACCTCGGCCGTCCCCCGGGACCATCCCGAGGTGATGGAGGCTCGTGAGCGGGGGATGCCGGTCCTCAAGCGAGCGGAGGCACTCGCCAGGTGGGTCAACCGCGGACAGGTGGTGGCCCTCGCCGGCACCCACGGGAAGACCACTACTACCGCGTTGGCTGCCCATGTCCTGGCAGGAGCGGGTCTCGATCCCACGGGGCTGGTAGGGGGCGAGGTCTTGGCGTGGGGAGGCAATCTGAGGATGGGTAGCGGAGACCTCTTCGTGGTGGAGGCGGACGAATATGACCGTTCGTTTCATACCCTGACCCCCGACGTGGCGGTGGTGACGAACGTGGAGGCGGACCACCTGGATGTCTACGGCGACCTGGACGGAGTCATGGAGTCCTTCAGGACCTTTCTCGCGGGCGTCCGTTCGGGGGGCTCGGTGCTCCTTTGCGCCGACGACTTCGGCTCCGCCCGACTCGCCGTTGAAGGAGGCGGGAGCACCCGCACCTACGGTCTCTCCGCTGGTTGTCAGCTCAGAGCCACGGACCTGATCTGGTCCGCAGGCGGCAGCCATTTCCGGGTCTGGGAAGACGGACAGTCCGTAGCGGACCTGTCCCTGCCCCAGCCCGGGGTCCACAATGTGAGAAACGCGCTGGCCGCAGCCTGCGTTGCGCGGACTTTCGATGCGTCCTGGGGCGATATCGCCGAGGCCACGAAGACCTTCCCCGGTGTGGGACGCCGCTATCAGGTTCTCGGGAGCCCCGGGGGTGTCAAAGTCATCGATGACTATGCCCACCACCCGACCGAGATCTCGGCTACCCTCGAGGCGGTGAGGCAGGCACATCCCGGCCAACGGGTCGTGGCGGTGTTCCAGCCGCACCTCTATACCCGCACCCGGGACTTCGCAGGCGATTTCGGTCGGGCGTTGGGTGCAGCCGACCGGGTATGGGTTGCCGATGTCTACCCCGCCCGGGAACCCCCGATACCGGGCGTAACCGGTCGTATGGTCGCCGATGCGGTGCCGGGTGAGCCCGGTACCGTCCGGTACCACGAGGATCTCTCGACCCTGGCCTCGGATGTGGCGGAGACGCTGGCCCCGGGAGACGTGTGCGTGATCATGGGCGCCGGGTCGGTGGAGGTCGTGGGTCCCGAGCTCGTCAGAGAGCTCGGGGGCGCCGCGGTGGTGGGAGGGGGTGCCCGTGGCGATGCCTAGGGCAGGACGCCGTCGGAGACGGCCGCGGCGCCGCCTCCCGCCGCGGAAGGTGGTGGGCTTTATTCTGGTCGGGGCGGTCGCTGCGGGCCTGGCTGCAGGACTGCGCCACGCCCCCAGGGTTCTCGCGAGGCTATCGGTCTTCGAGATCGAGACGCTACGCCTCGAGGGCGCCACCTATCTGACCGTGGAAGAGGCAAGAAAGGCAGCCGGGATAGGGGCCGAGTCCAATCTGTGGGACTCTCGTGAGCCCTGGATCGAGGGTCTCGAACAACACCCCCTCGTGCGTTCGGCTCGCATTCGCCGCATCCCACCGTCGACGGTAGCGGTACGCGTGGAGGAGCGCGAGCCCGTGGCGTTTGCCGCAGACGGGATGGTGACGCCGGTGGATCCGGAGGGTGTCCGGCTACCCATCGATCCGGCGGGCGCCCACCTGGACCTGCCACTTCTTCTGGTGGATCTCGAGGACTCGACGAGGGCCCGTGCTCTCAAACTGGCGGCAGCCGAGCTGGACCGGATCGACTCCGAGGCTCCCGACATCTTCGACGTCATCTCGGATGTCCAGTACGAGGGGGATGAGATGACGCTCCGCCTCGGAGACGCGTTGACCAGGCTCCGGTACCGGCCGCCGGTCTCCGAGGTGCGGCTGAGGGAAGCGATGGCGGCCATGAACGACTGGACGACCCGGTTCAAGCTGGGACCTCCCGGTGAGGTGGATATCCGTTTCGACGACCAGGTGGTGGTCAGAGCCCGGTCCGGTAGATGAACGCTCCTTTTCGAGGCAATCCATGAGGTCGAATCTGATTGCGGGTCTAGACATCGGCTCCACGAAAACCTGTGTGGTCATAGGAGAATTCGTCGATGAGTTCCGTCGGCCGGAGTTGAAGGTGCTGGGCGTCGGCCAGGCGCCCACGGCGGGGATTCGCAAGGATGCCGTGACCAATCTCGAGGAAGCCACCGGATCTATCCGCCGCTCCATCGAAGAGGCGGAGCTGATGTCAGGAGCGCGCATCGATCGGGTCTACGTGGGCATCTCGGGAGAGCACATACAGGCTCAGCGCTCCGTGGGAGTCGTCGCGGTGGCCGCGGAGGAGATCGTCCGCGGCGATGTGGAGCGCGTGCACGAGGTGGCCCGGGCGGTCGCCCTTCCTCCCGATAGGCGGATGCTCCACGCAATCCCCCAGGATTACGTCGTAGATCACCAGAACGGCATCAAGGATCCTACCGGGATGGTGGGCACGCGCCTGGAGACGGACCTCTACCTGGTGACGGGCTGCGCTTCGTCCCTGGACATCATGTCCCGGGCCGTCGAGAAGGCCGGATACCGGGTCCAGGACCTCATTCTCGAGCCCCTGGCCTCCGCCCGTGCTGTCCTCACCGAGGACGAGAAGGAGCTCGGGGTCGCCATGATCGACCTGGGGGGCGCGACAACAGGCCTCTCCGTCTATTACGAGGGCAAGATCCGCCTCTTGGCCGTCCTGCCTTTCGGTAGCTGCACGATAACCAGCGATCTGATCCGGGGGCTTTCGGTTCCGTTTGCCGAGGCGAAGCGCGTCAAGGAGCTGCACGGGATGGCCTGCGCCCGCATGGTCGATCCCTACGAGAACATCGAGATTCCCGGCCTGGCCCCCGGCCAGAAGCGGTCCGTCTCCCGTCAGCAGATTGCGAAGCTGATCGAGGACCGGCTGGAAGAGATGTTCTATCAGATTCATCAGCAGCTGGGCGAGCTGCATCATGACATGGTCCTCGGCGCCGGTATCGTGCTGACGGGAGGGGGGGCAACGCTCCCCGGATTGGTCGAGTTGGCTCAGCGCTGCTTCCAGGCCCCTGTGCGCGTGGGCGTGCCATGGGAGGGGCTGTCCGGACTCTCCGATTCAGTGGCCCGGCCTCGTTTCGCCACGGCCGCCGGGCTGGCCCTCCACGGCGCGGATCACTTCCTGGCAACCGGGGAAGGTGCCTCTACCATGGCATCCGGGGTCGTCACCAAGGTCGGAGCCTGGTTGAAGGAGTTCTTCTAGCGTGGGGCTTCCGACGTTTGGAGGGCCGCCGAGACGAGTGAGGCGCCGAACCCGGGGAGGCGGTACGACCGGGAAGGGCAGGCTGCGTCGAGGAGGAGCAACGAAGCCGGGCCGGATGCATCGGCGCTGGAATGGCTGGGGCACTGCAGGAACACAACACCAGGGACCTTTCCGGCATTGGGCCGGGCTTTGCTACATTTACCAAACCACCGCCTGACACTTCGGGAGAACCAAATGATCTTCGAGTTGGAAGATGGGGGCCGGAACAGCGCGTTGATGAAGGTGATCGGAGTCGGTGGTGCCGGCGGGAACGCGGTCAACCGTATGATCCTGGAGGATCTCGAAGGGGTCGACTTCATCTCCGCCAACACGGACGCCCAAGCCCTGGAAACCTCCAGAGCCCCGACGACGATCCAGCTCGGGAAGCGTCTCACGCGGGGTCTCGGAGCGGGGGCGAGGCCCGAGGTGGGCCGGCAGGCGATTGCCGAGGATGCCGATGAGGTCAGGCAGTCGTTGCTGGGTGCCGACCTCGTCTTCATAGCCGCCGGCATGGGTGGCGGGACGGGGACGGGAGCGGCACCGATCATCGGCGAAATCGCGAAAGAGCTGGGGGCGCTCGCCATCGCCATCGTGACCCGCCCCTTCTCCTTCGAGGGCGGCAAGCGCATGAAACAGGCCGAGCAGGGCCTGGCCGAACTGCGCCGGACCGTGGACACGATGATCGTCGTACCCAACGATCGGCTCCTCTCCGTTGTGGGCAAGGGGACCTCCTTTCGCGACGCCTTGAAGAAGGCTGACGAGGTCCTGCTCAACGCCACACAGGGAATCAGCGACCTGATCCGCGTCAGCGGTGATGTCAACGTGGACTTCGCCGACGTCAGGACGATCATGTCCTGCCGGGGGCCGGCCCTCATGGGCTCCGGTGTGGGCCGTGGGGAGACGCGGGCGGTCGATGCGGCCCAGGAAGCCGTGGCGTCGCCCCTGCTCGACAACATCTCCATCAGGGGCGCCAAAGGCGTCCTGATCAACATCACCGGCGGGATGGATCTGGCCATCGACGAGGTGACCGAAATCTCAACCATGATTCAGCAAGAGGCCGGAGACGAAGCAGAGATCATCTTCGGGGCGGTTCACGATCCGTCCATGGAAGAGGAGGTACGGGTCACGCTGATTGCCACCGGTTTCGAAACCGAGAGCGAGCGTTCCGGAAGGGTGCTTCGCCCCACATTCCCGCCCAGGACCGTGGAGGTCCCCACCATGGGCCAGCGCCAGAGTCCGGTAGCGGCAGCCGGTGGGGGCGCGGCTCCGCGGCGGGCTCCCTTCGGCGGCGTCCCCCTCGATCGAGTTGCCTCCCGGGGGCCAGCGCCCGAAACTCAAGGTGAGGCGGCGGCCCCCTTTCAGGTTGATCCTGAGCTGGAGCTGCCGACCTTCATCAGCCGAAGAAGTTCTTGAGGGCCAATCCCAGATGAGGTGAGCGCCTGACGCCTCGTGATCCCGTTTGCCGCGGGAGCGAGGTCTCGGGTGTCCTGTGCACCGTATACCATGAACGCTCGACTTCGTACGTACTTCCTCGTGCTCGCCGCTTTCGCGGCGACGGCGGGGACGGTCATGGTGAGGACCCTCGTGGCCGGCGATGGGCGGGCTCCCGAGATCGGCGCCCTCGAGGCGGTCTACGCCAGGGAGGCGCAACGGATCGAGCCAATGGAGTTGACTCCCGGCGCCACCTTCGGGCAGATCCTCACGGATGCCGGGCTGGACGCCAACGAACAGAGCGCCCTGCTGTTGGCGTTCCGGGAGCAGGCTTCACCCAGGCGCATGCGGGCCGGAACTGAGGTGCGTCTTGTTTGGCGGGGCGACCGGGAGTGGCTGAACGGGATCGAGGTGGACATCAACCGCGACGAGACCGTCCGCCTGGACCGGAGCGAAGTGGGTTGGTTGTCCTCCAAAGAAGTGGTGTCGACGGTCACCGACACCGTGTTCGTTGCCGGCCAGATCGGAAGCATTCTCTGGAACTCGGTGATGGATCACCAAGACCTCGCGCGGATGCCTCCCGGCGACCGTGCCAGGCTGATCCACCGACTGGACCAGGTCTTCCAGTGGCAGGTGGACTTCTCCAGGCAGATCCGGCGGGGCGACTACTACCGATTCGCCTTCGAACGCCACGTACGGCCCGACGGGAGCATGAGGGACGGCTCTCTGATTTCCGCTGAGCTGGTGAACGAGGGGCGCTCCTACCACGCCATCTGGTTCGACCCCAACGGAGATGGGGAGGGCACGTATTACGATCTCGAGGGGCAGTCCGTCCGCCGGGCGTTCCTCAAGAAGCCCCTGGAGTTCCGCCGCATTGCCTCGCGCTACACGAACAGCCGCTTCCACCCGGTGCTCAAGCGCTGGAGGGCACACAGGGGAGTCGACTACGCCGCCGATTCCGGCACACCGATCCAGGCTACCGGTGACGGTGTCGTGGTTCGCCGCAACTGGAGCGACACATACGGCAACGTGATCGACATTCGCCATCCCAACGGATTCGTCACTCGCTACGCCCACCTGAGCCGTTGGGGGCCCGGCATCGTGCAAGGCTCCAGGGTGAAACAGGGTGAGGTGGTCGGGTACGTAGGAATGACGGGTCTGGCCAGCGGGCCCCACCTGCACTATGAAATGCGTACTCAGGCCGGCCCCATCGATCCGTTGGCCATCGAGTTGCCCGCCGGAGATCCTGTCCCGACCGACGATTGGGAGCGCTGGACGACGGAGAGCGCGGACCGCCTCGCGATGTTGCTCAAACTCCCCGATCCCGAGACATTCCGGGCCGCAACCGACGAACCCCGGACGGCGCGGTCGGACCACTGAGCGACCAGCCCGAAGGACTCCTCTAGCGGATCCAAGCCTCACTCTTGCCTCGGGACACGGCCTTCGTTCCCGCCCTGCTGGTCTTGTTGGGCGGGGCCACGTTCTTCTGGTGGATCTACTACCGGAGAGAGTTCGCCGTCTCTTCCCGAGGCCTCCTTTTCGTCATGAGGCTTCTCGCCCTGGGCGGTATCGTGCTCCTGCTCTGGAACCCTGGGCTGGGCCTGGGCTCCGGTAGCGCCCCGCCCCGATTCATACTGTTGGACCGGAGCGCGTCCATGTCCGCGGCAATGGCCGACGGCGGTGACGTCTGGGGCCATGCAGTGGCGCGCGTGAGGGATCTGGCCGCCCCCGGCGGGACACGCATCGTCCTCCTCGGCGAGACGCCCCAGCCGGCGGCTCCTGACGACCTGGACGACGTCCGCCCCTCGGCTGATCGCTCTTCCTGGCTCGAGGGGTTGCGGGCGGCCGCGGAGGCGGGCGCCAGGGAGGTCGTTCTCGTGACCGACGGTCGCCTCGAGGATCCGCTGGCCGGCGTCGACCTCGCACAGGAATTGGGGGTGGCCGTCGTCGTGGATCCGCCCCCGTCCGCGGGGCCGAACCTCGGGATCTCACGCCTGACCCTCCCTTCCGACCTCGAACGGGATGCACCGCTGGAGGGCCGAGTCGAGGTTCAGGGCTCATGGCCGGGCGATTCAGTCCGGGTGGCCCTTTTCGTGGACGGCGACTCGGTCATGAGCCTGGGGGTCCCGGCTCCCGTGGATGACGGGGTCGTGGGGGCCGGATTCAGGCTCCCCCCTGGGTTGGCGCCTGGCCTCCATGTCGTAGAGGCTCGCCTTTCGGGACGTGACAGCTATCCCGATGACGACCGCCGGTCCCGGCTCATCACCGTCGATCCGGAGGAGACGGGGGTCCTGCTCGTCAGCTTCCGGCCCGACTGGGAGGCCCGCTTCCTGTTCCCGGTTCTGAGCCAGGCAACGGGACTGCCCGCACGGGGATTCCTGCGCGTGGGAGCGGACCGCTTCCTGCCGATTCACCCCGGGGCCAGGGGTGCGGTGGACGAGGCCACACTTACCCGCATGATGCGCCAGGCTGAACTCCTGGTTGCCATGGGCGTCGACGCGGCGGTCGCCCCCCTGGTGGAAGGTGCTGCGGCCGGTTCCGGCCGCCTCCTCCTCTTCCCCGTGGACGCGGATGGCGCCGCCCTCGCCGGAGTAGGAGTCGGGGCTCCCCTCGGTGGCGAGTGGTACGTGGAGGAACCGCCGCCGTCTCCCATCGCGGGCATGCTCGGAGACTTCGAGCTGACAGGCCTTCCGCCACTGACCCGGGTCCTCCCGGTGGTCGACGACGGCGGGGGCCAGGCACTGGGATTGCGGCTCGGGGGAGCTGGGCGGCCGGAACCGGCCATCGTCTTGCGGAGCCCGGGAAACAGGAGGGTCGCCGTTGCCCTGGCGCGGGGTTTCTGGCGGTGGGGATTCAGGGACGGAGATCCTCACGACCGCTACCGACGACTGTGGTCGGCCGTAGGAGGATGGATGCTGGCCGACGAGCCCCTGGCCGCCGGCCCCGGCGTTCGGCCCGTCGAATCCGTGCTCCCTAGAGGCGAGCCTACGCGCT
>JAHEKK010000071.1 GCA_024638395.1 Gemmatimonadota bacterium
CATGGCGCCATACACGTGATCCCTCGCATAGTGGCCCTCCCCGGACTGCCACGTTGAGCGATAGGCCGGGCGCGGCTCGTACAAAGTCGGTTGGGGGGCGGCGGGATCCAGGCCACGCAGCAGCGTGAGATCGTCGAGGATCCAGAAGCCGCGCCCCTGGGTGGCTACGGCGAGGTCACCCCACCGCTCCTGGATGGCCAGATCGGTGACCGGGGTCCTGGGCAGGTTCTGTTGGAGGGATCGCCAGGAGGCCCCATCGTCGAGGCTGACGAACAGCCCGAACTCCGTCCCCACGAACAGCAGCCCCTCGCGGACGGGGTCTTCGATGAGGGAGCGTGTGGGCCAGTCGCCGGGTATGCCCCGGGATCCGTCGGCTACGCGTTCCCACGTGGCGCCGTGGTCCTCGGTCTTGTAGACGTATGGCGCCCAGTCGTTCAAACGGTACCGATAGGCCACCACGTAGACCTTGCCCTCACGATGGTTCGAGATGTGGATGCGGTTCACCGTGGAGGGCGATGGGAGTTCGCCGGGGGTCACATCCCGCCAGGACGCCCCGCCATCGCGGGTGACATGCACCCGGCCGTCATTGGATCCGGTCCAGATCTCGGCCGCATCGTGGGGGGATTCCTGAATCTGCAGTAGTGCGGACCAGATCTCGACGCCGGTGACGTCGGCGTTGATGGGGCCGCCTGCCATGGCGAAGCGGGCGGTGTCGTTGGTGGTCAGGTCGGGGCTCACGACCTCCCAGGTCTGGCCCTCGTTTCGGGTCCTGTGGACCACGTTGGAGCCGTAGTACATGGTGCCCGGATCGGTGGGGCTGAGCTCGACCGGGAAATTCCACTGGACCCGAAAGCGCAGGGCCGACTCCGGCATGGCGTCCTGGGCCTGTGGATAGGGGCGGATCTGCCGGAACTGCTCCGTGGCCTGGTCCGCCCGGGCGAACCGACCCCCGAAGCACCCACCGTACACGATGTCCGACGTGTCGGGGCGGGGGACGACGGGCCCGGTTTCGCACCCGCCGTGACTCCGCCAATGCTGGAGACTCACGCCTCTCCCGGTGGCTGCGGTGGGGAGGGAGATGGTGGAGTTGTCCTGTTGCGACCCATACACCCTGTACGGGAACGCGTCGTCGACGGCCACGTTGTAGAACTCCGCGGTTGGCTGGTTGAGCTGGCTCGACCAGTGCCGGCCGCCGTCGAATGACACGGTTGCTCCCCCGTCGTTTCCGTTGAAGACGATGTTCGGGTGGAGGGGATTGATCCACATGTCGTGATGATCACTGTGGGGCATGGCCACGCGCTGGAAGTTCCTCCCGCCATCCTGCGAGCGAAACAGGCCCGAGTTCATCACCCAGAGCGTGTTCGCGTCGGTCGGATGGGCGTATACGTGCATGTAGTACCACGGCCGGGAACGGGGACCATAGCTGTCGTTCACCAGAGTCCAGGTGCCGCCTCGATCGTCGGAGCGGTACAGGCCGGCCCTCGGATCAGGGGCCTCCACCATCGCCCACACCCGGTCCGGCGCTGCCGGGCTTGTGCTGAGTCCGATCTTACCCACCAGCCCGCCCTCGTCGTCACCCGTTCCTGGCAGGCCTCCTTCGAGTTTTGACCAGGTGTCACCACCGTCGTCGGAGCGATAGATGCCCCCGGTGCGGGCCCCGGAAATCATGGTCCAGGGCTTTCGTTCTCCGCGCCAGAGCGCAGCGTACAGCACGCGGGCGTCCTCGGGATGAAGAGCCAGATCGATGGCGCCAACAGAGTCGGAGTGGGCCAGCACCCGGGTCCATGAATCGCCACCGTCCTCGGAGCGAAAGACCCCTCGGGTCACGTTCTTGCCGAAGGGGTTCCCCGTCGCTGCGAGCCAGATCCGGTCCGGGTCCTGGGGGTGGGTTCTGATCCGCGCGATCTGCCCGGCGTCGGCGAGACCCTTGAAGGTCCAGGACTCACCACCGTCGGACGATCGCCAGACGCCCCGGCCGACGGACACGTTGCCCCGGATGTCGGCCGAACCGGTGCCGACGTAGATCACGGACGGGTCGGCGTCGGCGACCTCCACGGCTCCGATGGAGCCGACGTCCAGCCAGCCGTCGGAGATGTTGGTCCAGGATTGGCCGGCACTCTCGGTCTTCCAGACCCCTCCTCCCGTCGAGCCGAAGTACAAGGTGTGCGGGGCGCCGGGCACGCCGTCTACGGCGGTTACCCGCCCCCCGCGAAAGGGCCCCAGCTCACGAAATGACAGGGCCGTCAAATGCCGATCGGTGACCGACGATGCAGCGACGGTACCTGAACCGCCTTGACCCTGGGCGGGGGTTGCCCCGGGAAGGCCGAGGGCAAAGAAGGCGAGGCTGGTCGCTGCGGCCAGGGAAGTCAGGCGCATGGGCTTCATCGCAGTCGGCGTCCGTGGCGAGTGGAAGGAATGATCATGAGCTCCGGATGTCCCGGCGTCAGGCGCTGAACTGCCTGAGGTGGTGGTCCGCGTGAAGATAGGCCCAGCGTTGCCACTCCCAGGTGCTCAGGTCGCCGAAGGCCGGGTGCGTCGGCGTCCCTTCGCTCTTCGACCATGTTCCGAACCCGTCGATGCCGGACAGGACCCTGTCGCGCCAGAGCCCGAAGTCCTCGACGGGGATGTCCGCAGCCTTCGGATCGCGGGACGTGGGCACTCCTTTGGGCCAGGGAAGGGGCGTCTTGAGGGCGACGAACTTCACCAGGCCGGAAAGGGGTCGCATCGAGGGGAACTCTCGCTCCTCGAGGACGATCTCCATGGCCCCCGACAGGTGCCGCAGCATCTGGAGGATGGTCATCTGTCCCCACCTGCGTTGACTTTCCAGCGTCAGCGACCCGGCTCTTTCGTGGACAATCCGTCTCACCTGCGGTTGTGCAAGTGTCTTCACGTTCATCTCCCCCGTCCCTCGGGCGACTCCGTCGGCCGCAAACTAGCGGGTGACTGCGGTGTGGGGCACGGCCATGGTCATGCCGGCCGGGAGGACCGACGGAAGAGAACGCGGGTCGCTTCACTCCGCGCCGTCCACCTGCTCCAGCACCTTACAGGCACCTCGGTCCCGCGAGGGTGCCTAGGAGGATCGAGTGCTCCGCCAGGACCGCGCCACCGGGCCCATGACGACTCAACGATGAGATCTCGTGCCCAGGTGTTCCTGGCCACCTGCGCCGATTCCCCTTCCGGCGGTGCCGACACGGCGCGCCTGGCTTCGCGACTGAGGGACATGGGCCTTGGCGTGTCGGTGGCGGCTTGGGACGATCCGGGCATCCCCTGGGACGACGCGTCCCTCGTGGTCATTCGCTCCGTGTGGGACTACCACCTCGCCCGCGGACGTTTCCTCCGCTGGGCTCGGGCCATCCCCTCCATCCAGAATCCCTACCGGGTTGTCGAGTGGAATACGGATAAGCGCTATCTCCTGGATCTCGCCGTACGCGTGCCCGTGATCCCCACCCGGGTGTTGGCCGATCCGGCATGGGCCCAGGTAGAGAGAGCCCTCGACGATCTCGACGTGGAGGAGGGCGTGGTGAAGCCCGCCGTAGGGCTCGACGGACGCGGCGTCCGTCGCGTGCAACGGGGAACCCCCGACGAGCGCGGCCGGACGGGCCACTGGCTGGTTCAGCCCCTTCTGCCCGAGGCCGCGTCCGAAGGGGAGATTTCGCTCGTGTTCATCGAAGGGGTCCACATTCACTCGGTCCTTAGGCGACCTCCGCGACACGATTCCCGTGCCCAGGAGCGTCTGGGCGGGCGAGTGGAGCCCACACAGGCCCCGGCCGACTTTCTCCGCTTGGCCCGGCGGGTCGTGGAGGGGTTGGACCCCTTGCCGCTCTACGCCCGGGTCGACCTGGTGAGCACCCTGGGGACTCCGTGTGTCATGGAGCTGGAACTGGTGGATCCCTCTCTCTTCCTGACGTTCTCCGACCAGGCTCTGGATACCTTGGCGGCCGCCATTCAGAGGCGGGTAGACGTTGCCGGCCACTCCGCCGGGGGGTCCTGAGAACGAAGCGGCCAGGTGTCCACCGCCCATCGGCGCGGGTCGTCGGATAGCGTGCGGGAGGCCCCGGGGAACAGCGAACATTAGCTTTCGGGGAAGCCCGTCCCGGGATCCTCTGCCCACGTCCCGGGTTTCCCGAGTCAGTCGCAAGAACCTCCGCCCGGTCCTTCGGAAATGCCACTATCGCTGGAAAACGCCACCTCCGTTCCCGGGCCGGTCCAGGACCGCTGGAACGAGCTCATGGGCCTGCTCCGCCGGAGTGATCTGCCGGTCGACGATCTCGGCCCGGGGGATCTGGGCGGCTTCGTCTTCCTTCGCAGAGAGGGCCGCCTGGTGGGATCGGGGGCCCTCGAGGTCTACGGGTCCGTAGCCCTCATCCGTTCGGTAGCCGTCGACTCTACGGAGCGGGGGAATGGTCTGGGGCGAGGCATCGTCGAGCATCTCGAGGGCCGCGCAATTCGAGAAGGCCTGCAAGAGCTCTACCTGCTCACGACAACCGCCGAGGCCTTTTTTCACCGACTCGGTTATCAGGTCCTGGCACGCGACCAAGCACCCCAGGCGATCCGCGGGACGCCCCAGTTCTCCAGTCTCTGTCCCGACTCTGCCGCGTTCATGGGTAAGGCTCTTCCGCGGGACTCAGGCTCTTGAACGTGAGCGCGCGGGGCCGCACGGTGCTGGTCACGGGAAGTACCAGAGGTATCGGCAGGGCCGTGGCGACTGCTCTTGTCGAGGCCGGTGCCGACGTTGCGGTGCATGGCCGGAATCCGTCCGAGGCCGCGGCCGTCGCTGCCGAGATCGATGCATCAGCCTCCGGCAGGGCCGTGGGCGTCGCCGCGGATCTGACCGATCCCGATGCGTGCGGGGGATTGGTCGAAGAGGTGGTGACTCGCCTGGGCGGTCTGAACACTGTGGTGAACAACGCAGGGCTCGGAATCTTCAAGCCCATCACGGAGCTCACCGTCGAAGAATGGCGGCGGCAGGTCGACACCAACCTGGGCGGGGTGTTCTACGTATGCCGAGCCGCCATGCCACACCTCATCGAAAGCGGCGACGGGTTCGTCATCAACGTGGGTTCTCTGGCCAGTCGCCACGCTTTCGGAGGCGGCACCGGCTACAACGCCAGCAAGTTCGGACTCCTGGGAATGACCGAGGCGATGATGGCTGACGTGAGGACTCTCGGAGTGCGCGTGAGCATGTTGATGCCGGGGAGCGTGGACACGGGGTTCGGCGGGCGCGAGCCGTCGACGGAGCGAGGCTGGCGCCTCCAGGCTGCCGACGTCGCTGCCGCGGTCCTTCACGTGCTGTCGTACCCGCCACAAGCCCACGTAAGCCGGATCGAGATGCGCCCCAGCAAACCGGGCTCGTGACGCTCCTCCGGGATCCTCTCGACGGCGTCGGCAACACCAGCCTGGTGCCGCTGCGGACCATCGGAAGGGAACTTGGCGTCAGGATCCTCCTGAAGCTCGAGAGCGAAAACCCAACGGGCAGCATGAAGGACCGGATGGCCCTGGCGATGATCGAGGAGGCTGAGGCGGACGGGCGCCTGCGGCCGGGCCAACCGGTCGTGGAGTACACGGGAGGGAGCACGGGGGTGTCACTGGCCTTCGTGTGCGCGGTGAAGCGGCATCCGATCCGGATCGTGACTTCTGATGCGTTCTCCAGGGAGAAGCTGGATCACATGGTCGCGCTGGGCGCCGAGTTGGACGTCGTCCCGAGCGATGACGGTCGTATGACGGCCCAGCTTACGCGGATCATGGTGGAGCGAGCTCGCGCCGTGACCGAAGAGACGGGCGCGTATTGGACGGATCAGCTCCGAAACATGGACCAGCTCAGTGCCTATCACCGGATGGCCGGAGAGGTCTGGTCGCAGACGGGTGGCGCCGTGGACGCCTGGGTTCAGAGCGTCGGCACGTCCGGGTCTCTCCGCGGTGTGGCGGAGGAGCTTCTCGAACGGAGGGCGGGCCTGAGGGTCGTCGCCGTGGAGCCGGCCGAATCGGCGGTCCTGTCGGGGGGTCCGTCGGGGGGCCACAAGATCGACGGCGTCGGCGCGGGATTCGTCGTCCCGCTCTGGCGAGGGGACCTGGTGCACCAGATCGAGCGGGTGTCGACCGAGGAGGCGCTGACGATGGCGCTCAGGCTGGGTCGTGAGGAAGGGCTTTTCGGAGGGACGTCCACCGGTGCGAACGTTGTCGCCGCCCTGCGCGTTGCCGAGGGCATGCCCAAGGGGGCGACGGTAGTGACGGTGCTTTGCGACACGGGGATGAAGTACCTGAGCAATCCGGCATTTCAGCGCTGACACGTCGGCCCGCTCGTGGTGGGCAGGAGGAAGGGATCTTTGAGGAACGGACCCATTCGACGCGTCAGGAACGGGTCGACCGGATCTGGGATCGTCGCTCTCGTCGCGATGATGGGACTTCTTCTATGCGCCGGCTCGGCGGCCAGCCAGGAGTCCCCCGACAGCCTCCTCGTTGACAACGTCACGGTGGTTGATGCCACGGGCGTCCGACGGGATGTGGATTGTTCTGGTCCTGGACGGCCGGATCGAATCCGTCGGGGCTGACCTGATCGGCGCGGGCTTCGGCGGCCGCCGGTTGGATGGCAGCGGCCGCTTCCTGATCCCCGGACTCATCGACGCCCATGTGCACCTCGCAGGAGCGAGCCGCAGGGCGTCTGAGCGAACGTTCCCTCGTCCCTCGTCAGGGACCGCGGGCCGCCTTCCCATACCTGAACGGCCGTTCCGTCGTCACCGGAGCCCAAGCCGGCGGGCCCCGTAACGATCAGGAGTCGAGAGCGATGGTGGCCCCGGCGAACTCCGCAACGAAGTCCGTCCGGGGATTCTCCCTCAGGTCCGCCAAGGTTCCGGACTGCACCACCCGCCCTGCCTCCAGAATCCAAACCGTGGCGTTCAGGGCCTCCACGTCACGGGGATCGTGGGTGACCATGAGGGTGGTCTGGTTCCGTTCTCGCAGCTTGTCTGCCAGGAACCGGCGCATGCGGCGGCGACTGGTCGCGTCCAACGCTGCCAGGGGCTCGTCCAGGAGGAGGATGCGGGGTTCGGTGACGAGGGCGCGGGCCAGGGCCACGCGTTGTTTCTCGCCGCCCGAGAGGTCTTTGGGAAACCTGTGGGCGAGTTCCTCGCATCCCATCTCTTCCAGCATCGAGAAGGCGAGTGACCGGCGTCCGCCTCCGTCCCCGGTTCCCCTGGAGCGAGTCAGTCCGAAGGCCACGTTGTCCAGGACCCTGAGGTGGGGGAACAGTCCGTACCCCTGGGGGACGTACCCGACACGTCGATCCTCCATCGCCAGGTCCACGCCGCCTTCAGAGCGGTAGAGGACCGCCCCGTCCACCAGAATCTCACCGCTCTCGGGATGCCGGGCGCCGGCGATTGTCCGGAGAATGGTGGTCTTGCCGCTTCCGTTTGGTCCGACCAGCGCGGTCACCGTCCCCAGGCCATGGATATCGACGTCCAAGGTCAGTGGGCCTACGGCGGCCTGGAGTCGTGCGCGCCAACTCATGAGGGGTGCGGGGGCTCGTCTTCGAATCGGCGAACGCCGAAGCCCCCCAACCATCCGACGCCCCAGGGCGCCATTCGGAGTCCGAACAGAAGGAGGGCGCCGGCGGCCGTGAGAATCAGGGAGAAGACCAGGGCGGCCCCGATGTCGGCCTCGAGTGCAGAGAAGATCGCCAGCGGCATGGTCTGTGTGACGCCGGGGAAGTTGCCCGCGAAGAGCAGCGTCGCGCCGAATTCTCCGAGAGCCCGTGCCCAGGCCAACGAAGCGCCCGTGACCAGGCCAGGGAAAGCGATTGGAAGCGCCACGCGGAAGAAGGCGCCGGCCCGTCCGACGCCGAGGGTGCGAGCGGTGATGAGCAGATCGCCGTCGATGGTCCGGAATGCGTTGACGGCCGCCTGGACGTAGAACGGGGCGGCAACGACGATCTGGGCGATCACGACCGCCGCCGTGGAGAACGGCACGCCGAGCCCCAGGCGAGCCAGCAGCGGTCCGAGGAGCCCCTGGCGCCCGAACGTCTGGAGAAGGGCGACGCCCACCACGGCCGGGGGGATGATGATGGGAAGGTCGACCAGGAGCTTGATGCCCCAGGAGGCGCCCCTGGAGGACCGGGCCAGCCACCAGGCCAGGGGGGTTCCGGTAAGTACGATGATCGAGAGGCTGACCAGGGTCGTTCGGACACTGAGGCCCAGGGCAGGGGCGAACAGGGGGTCGCGGAGGCCTTGCAGGACTTCGACGGGCGTCGATGAGAAGAAGAGAACCGCGACGGGCAGGGCCAGGCACGACACCAAAGCGGCGGCCAAGACGAACGAGAGGGCATCGAGCGCCATGACCCCTGCTCGACTCCTCATCTTGGACTCTCCACCCGTGTCGACGGCGGCCCGAATCCATGCCGGAGCAGGATGGCCGGTCCCTCCGACCGGACCCAGGCCAACAGTGCCTCCTGGCCGGCGGGGTTTGCGGCTGCCTCGATGACCCCCAGGTAGTACTGGGCGGTCACGTTCACCTCAGGAGGGATGGGTATAGAGCGGACGCGGGAGGACGACGAAGCGTCCGTGACGTAGACGAAGGCGGCATCGGCCTCTCCCAGCTCCACCTTGGCCCGGACCAGCCGCACGTTGCTTTCCTGGGAGACGACGTTTCGACGCACGGCATTCGCGAAGTCGGGTCCATAGCGAACGGCGGCCCTGTCGATCAGGGTCATGGCATAGGCGCCGACGGGCACGTTGGGAGTCCCTGTGACGATCCTGCGCGCCCGAGGCAGGTCTTCGAATCGCTCGACGGGACCTGTAGAAGCGGCGGGGACCACCAGGGCGAGGCGGTTCTCCGCGAAGACCTCGTAGTCCTCGATCACGCCACTTTCGGCCAGGGCATCCATGTGACTGACATTGGCCGAGAGGAAGATGTCGGCGCTGGCGCCCTGCTCCAGCTGAAGCCTGAGGATCTGGCTGCCGGCGAAGGTGAGGCGCACCACGGTGGCCGGGTGCCGGGCCTCGAAGGCCTGGGCGAGATCCTTCATTGCCTCGGTCAGCGAGGAGGCGGCGAAGACACGCACCTCCGCCACGCCCGACCTGGAGGGGGCGTCGCGATCCCCCTCAACTCCCGCGCAACTCGTGGCGAGGATGCACAGGGCACTAGCGGCAGTGGCGCGCGCCACCGAACGAAGTCCCATGCCTGCGGACCGTGAGGGACGCGGTGCGTTCACGGCAACGACGTGGGTTCGATGTCCCGGCGTCTCCCGGTCTGGGACAGATCATACCCACCGAAGGCCTCGGCATCCCGGCGAAACGCGCTGTCCACCAAGAGGTTGAGAAACGCCTCGGTAGTCCTCTCCGCGGCCTGCTGGGGAGTCAAGACAAGATCGAAGCGTTCCTCTGAGAGGGGGACGAAGTGGAGGCCTTGAGAAAGGGCGGCGGCCTCTATCGTGATCCCCGTATCCGCGGCGCTCATGCCGACCGCATGCGCCACGGCGAGATGCCCGGATGCCGTGGGTCCGGTGAGGTCCTCCGTTCGGCCTCCGGCTCCTTCGACGAGTCGCACCAGGAGCTGCCGTGCGACGGCGCCCGGCTCCCGGTGTGCAAACCGCAATCCCGGGCGCAGGAGATCTTCCGGACCCCGGATGCCCAGGGGGTTCCCAAGAGGTACGGCCAGGCCCTGCCGCCAGCGCGTGAGGGTCACAGTCTGCCAGGGACGGCCGACCAGGTGTTTGCGTACCAGATCCTCCAGGCCGTCCGGCCCGTCATCCTCGAAGTGCACCCCCGCCACGTGGACGAGACCTGCGTCCAGGAGATCGAGGGCCCCTGCCGAGCCCCGGGGGATCCACGAAGCCCCCAGGTCCCCCCGAGGGGTTCTGGAGCGCTGGGCCAGAAGCCCGAGGAGGGGAGCGCACCCCGCGACCAGCAGGTTGTCCTCGAAGTGGTCGGCGGAGGCGAGGAGCTCGACCCGGCCCCGATTCCCCGACTGCGACCGGGTCACGCCGTGTGCGGATTGGGTGTGCGAAGACGCTGGATGGGCGATCCATCGCCCGAGGACTCGGCCGAGAACGACCCGCTTGGAGGGAGCCTCGCGTGCCTCGGCCATCCTTGCCTGGACAACCGACGGCTCGGTCTCGAGATGGAAGAGGTCCTCGACCCTGCAATCCAGGACCCTGGCCAGGTTCAGGGCCAGGTCGGTGCCCGGGACCTGCCGTCCCGCTTCGATGGCTACGATGGCCTGTCGCGATACCCCGACTTTTTGGGAGAGGGCGGCCTGGGAAAGGCCTGCCCGGCGTCGCTCTTTCCGGAGCGTTG